>CADCQE010000185.1 GCA_902803505.1 uncultured Lachnospiraceae bacterium
CTTTCCGCCCCACACAAACCAGAGGAACAGATACCCCGCCGTGACAGCGGCAAGGGTAAACGGCACAGAGATCCGCATGAACTCCTTATTCGATACCTCGTACCCCTGCTTCCGCAGAATTCCGATCCCGGTGATGTTGGCCGAGGCGCCGACGGGTGTGATGTTGCCGCCGAGGGTGGCGCCGATGAGCAGGCCGAAGTAGAGCAGGTTCGGGTCCGTGCCTGTCATGCGGGAGACGCCGGCCAGGACCGGCAGCATGGCGGTGACATAAGGAATATTGTCGACAAATGCAGACACCGCGACGGACCCCCAGACGATCAGCGTGAAGAGCAGGAAGCGGTTGTTCCCGCCGAAGCGCACGAAGAGGGAGGCGATGTCGTCGATAATGCCGACCTCGTTGACGCCGTCCACGATCACGAAGAGGCAGGCCAGGAGCATCAGGGTCTGGTAGTCCGCTTCCTTGATGCAAGTCTTGGCGCTGTCACTGTTCTTCGCCTTGAAAATGCTGTGAATGATGCACAGCAGCCCGAATCCGCTGCAGACGAAGCCGTTCGTCATCTCCGGGCGGTTCGGGAAGAAGGAGGCGATGATCAGCACGATGATCGTGAGAACCAGGATCACCGTCGGAAAATAGTCATTCACCTGTGTGCGCTCATCGGAGTGCACCGGCTCCTTCATGTCGCGGAAGAGGAAGAGCATGATCGGTATGGTCACCAGGGCCCCGAGCTCCACGGCAAAGAAGATGCCGGGCTTTCCGTTCATGAAAAAGAAATCGGTGAAGGTCATCTTCGCATAAGACGCCAGAAGAATGGATGTGGTGTCGCCGACCAGTGTCGCGGCCCCCTGCAGATTGGAGGAGACGGCGATGCAGATCACCATGGCCACCGGAGAGACCTTCAGCTTCTTCGAGATGGCAATGGCAACCGGCGCGATCATGAGCACGGTCGCGACATTGTCGATGAAGGCCGAGATCACTCCCGCGAAGAGGGACAGGAAGACGGTCACCATGCAGATGTTCTTGGATTTGTCCAGAAGAAAATCTGCGATCTTCATCGGCATCCTGGACTCGATGAAGAAGTAGACGATCAGCATCATGCCGAACAGCATGAGGAGAACATTGAAGTTCAGGACCTCGACCAGCATGTTCAGCGGGACGATGCCGGTCACCAGGAAGACCACCGCCACTGCAGCCGCCGCGTAGAGGCGGTACTTCTGGAAGGCGATCATGAATACATAGACGGCGATAAATAAAACCAGTGCCAATATTTTCATGACTTCTTCGCCTTCCCCAGATAAGCGGCGCGGATCTCCTCGTTCTCAGCGAGCTCGGCGCCGGTGCCGCTCATCGTGATGCGGCCGGTCTCCATGACATAGGCGTGGTCGGCGGCCTTAAGGGCCATGTTGGCGTTCTGCTCGACGAGCAGGATCGTCACGCCCTGGCGGTTGATCTCCCGGATAATGTCGAACACACCCTGGACGACGATGGGCGCAAGGCCCAACGAGGGCTCGTCCATCATGATGAGCTTCGGCCGGCTCATGAGTGCGCGGCCGATGGCAAGCATCTGCTGCTCGCCGCCCGAGAGGGTGCCGGCGCTCTGCCAGGAGCGCTCCTTGAGGCGCGGGAAGAGGTCGTAGACCCAGTCCAGGTCCTCGTCGAGGCGGTCTTTGCGCATGTAGGCGCCCATTTTCAGGTTCTCGTAGACGGTCAGGTTCACAAAGACTCTCCGCCCCTCGGGAACCAGCGTGATGCCCTGCCGGACGATGTTCTCGGTACTGAGTCCCCTAAGCTCCTTCCGGTCAAACATGATGTTGCCGCCGGCGGACTTCACAAGGCCCACGATGGAGCGAAGTGTGGAGCTCTTCCCGGCTCCGTTGGCGCCGATCAGCGTCACGACTTCTCCCTCCGCCACGTCGAAGCTGATGCCGCGCACGGCCTGGATGCCCCCGTAGGCTACATTAAGGTCTCTGATTTCTAATAGATTGTTCATATCCTATCTACTCCAAGATCTAAGATCACAGTCAGTAAGTCGCATTTCCCAGAGTCATCCCTCATCCCGCACGCCCAGATAGGCGCTGATGACGTATGGGTCATCCCTCTTCCTGCACGTTCAGATAAGGGCTGATGACGCACGGGTCATCCCTCTTCCTGCACGCCCAGGTAGGCGCTGATGACGTGCGGGTCGTTCTGCACCTCCTCCGGCGTGCCGTTGGCGATCAGCTTGCCGAAGTCGAGGACGTACACGCGGTCCGAGATCTCCATGACCAGGTCCATGTGGTGCTCAATCATGAAAATGGTGAGCTGGAAATCGTCGCGGATCTGCCCGATGAATTCCGTCAGTTCCTTGGTCTCCTGGGGGTTCATGCCGGCCGCCGGCTCGTCGAGGAGCAGGAGGCTCGGCTTCGTCGCAAGGGCTCTGGCGATCTCCACTCTCCTCTGCTTGCCGTAAGGCAGGGATGTCGCCATCTCATCCCGCACGTCCTCAAGTCCCAGGATGCCAAGGAGGCGCTCCGCCTCGCTGCGCATTCCCTTCTCCTCCGCAGCGTTCAGATGGAGCGTAGCGGTAAAAAGGTTGCTGCTGCGGCGCATGTGCTCGGCGATCAGGATGTTCTCGAAGACGGTCTGGCTCTTGAAGAGACGGATATTCTGGAAGGTCCGCGCGATGCCGAGCTTCGTGATCTTGTCCGGGGTCGGCGCGAGGGTCTTCGTGTAATCCTCGGCGTGCTCGCCGTTGTAGAGCTTCTTCATCTTGCCCCGGGGGTGGTTCTCGACGATCTCCCGACCGTTGAAATACACAGCCCCGTTGGTGGGCGGGTACACTCCCGTGACGACGTTGAAAGCCGTGGTCTTCCCGGCGCCGTTCGGGCCGATGAGGGAGACGATCTCGCCCTGCCGGACGACAAGATTGAGGTCGTCAACCGCAACGACGCCGCCGAACTGCATGGTCATGTGGTCGATCTTCAGGACTTCTTCTCTCTTCTTCTCACTCATGAAGCGGCGCCTCCTTCCTCCTTCTTGCGGGATTTTCCGGTAATCTTATTGTAAATGGAGCGCACGGAGAATTCCCGGGTCCCCATAATCCCCTGCCGGAAGAACAGCACGATGATCATGATGATCACGGCGAAGACGACCTTGCGGAAGCCGGATCTGAGGAGGGGCACATGGAAATCGCCGATGTAGGTCTCTGTGTCCAGGAAGCGGAGCAGCCATTCCGACAAAATGATGAAGAGGAAGGAGCTGATGCAGCTGCCTGTCACGGAGCCGATGCCGCCGATGACGACGATGAGCAGGATCTCATAGGTCATCGCGGATTTGAACATGGCCGCCTGCACGCTGGTCTGGTACATCGCGAGCAGCGCGCCGGACACGCCGGCGAAGAAGGAGCTGACGACAAATGCAATCCGCTTGTGATGGGCCAGGTTGATGCCCATGGCCTCCGCTGCCACCTCGTCGTCCCGGATCGCCTTGAAGGCCCGGCCGTAGGTGGAGTTGATCAGCATCACGATGAGCGCGATGCAGACGCCGGAGGCGGCGAAATAAAAGAGCACGCTCTTGTAGCTCGGGTAGTTGCGGAGCAGGTTCGAGCCGTTGGTGATCGGGCCCAGCTGATCCCACTGGAAGATGGCGCGGATGATCTCCGCAAAGCCCAGTGTGGCAATGGCCAGGTAGTCGCTCTTTAAGCGCAGCACCGGCAGGCCGATGAGGTACGCGAAGAGAGCGGCCAGCGCTCCGGCCAGGATGATTGCAATAATGGGATGCAGTGCGAACTGGATCAGGCCGCCGTCAAAATACATGTAGACATTTGCCCGGTCCGCTACCGGAATCGTGAGGACTCCGTAGGTATAGGCGCCCACCAGCATGAATCCCGCCTGTCCCAGGGAGAAGAGGCCGGTGAAACCATTTAACAGATTCATGGAGACGGCTACCAGTGCGTAGATCGCTCCCTTCTTCAGCACAGTGAAGAGCATGTGCGTGGACGGGAGATTCTGCTCAAGAAGGAAGAGAACCAGGAAGAGCGCTCCGATCAGGGCGACGTTGATGATGACTTCTGTCTTTTTACTCATGCGCTTCCTCCTTTCTCAGACCTTGTCTGTGGCGGCTTCGCCGAAGAGGCCGGTGGGCTTGCAGATCAGCACGACGATCAGCAGGGCAAATGTGAAAGCGTCAGAGAAGGTCGTCCAGCCGAGGCCCTTGATGATGTTCTCGCTGATGCCGATGATAAATGCCCCGATCACGGCTCCCGGGATGGATCCGATGCCGCCGAAGACGGCCGCGACGAAGGCCTTGAGTCCCGGCATCGCGCCGACGGTGGGCGTCACGCCCGTGTAGTTCGAGAAGAACAGGAGGCTGCCCACGGCCGCGAGGAAGGACCCGATGATGAAGGTGAAGCTGATCACCGAGTTGATCTTGATGCCCATGAGCTGCGAGGTCTCGAAATCCTTGGAGGCCGCGCGCATGGCCATGCCGATCTTGGTCTTCTGGATGAGGAAGACCAGGGACACGACGAGAAGAATCACCAGGAATGGTGTGATCACTGTGACGCGCTTCGTCGTGACGCCGAAGACTGTGATCACGTCACTGATCCAGGGGATGGTGGGATACTGCTGGGCCAGGCCGCCGGTGATGTACAGGGCCAGGTTCTGCAGCAGGTAGGACACACCGATCGCAGAGATCATGACGGACATGCGCGGCGCGCTGCGGAGCGGTTTGTAGGCCACCCGCTCGACCAGGAAGCCGATGAGCACTGTGGTCACGAGCACGAAGGGGATGGCGAGGTACATCGGCATGACCGTCACGGAGTAGACCATGATGAGTCCCGCGCACATGAAGATGTCGCCGTGCGCGAAGTTGATCAGGCGCAGAATGCCGTAGACCATGGTGTAGCCGATGGCGATCAGCGCGTACTGGCCGCCGACCGAGATACCGGCCATCAGGTAGGGCAGATTTTTGCTTAGCCAGTCCATAGATTCTTCCTTTCCATTCAACGTTTCCAGTCGTTCACGAAAGAATCTGCCATGCAGAAGCTTTCGTGTTCCTAATAAGCAGCAGATCCAGGCAATTGCCTTCGGCAATTCCTAAGCTTAAAGCTGTTTAAGACCAGTAGAGCAGTAATAATCGAACAACGGGCCGCCTCGCGGCAGCCCGTGTGCATTTGCTTAGGGATTTCCCAACTCTTTATTCGCTGACGGTCTGCTCACTCACGAAGTCCCATGCACCTGTCTCGGTGTTGACGACCTTGACGAATGCGGAGGAGCGGATGGCATCACCATTTTCAGAATCGAATTCGATGTGGCCGCTGACGCCGTCGTAAGTGACGTTCCAGAGTGCCTCGTTGACCGCTGCCGGATCTGTTGTGCCGGCTGCCTTCAGGGCCTCGAGAGCTGTGAAGTAAGCGTCATAGCCCATAGCGGAAACCGCTGCGATGGTGTCGTCGCCGCCGTTGTTCGCGACGTTCGTTGCGTCGGAATTGATGAATTCCTTCATGCCTGTGTCGAAGTCTGCGTTGCCGCCTTCCTGGTAGAAGGTTGTGACGTAGATCTTAACGTTCTTGCCTTTTGCAGCGTTCAGGATGACGTTGGAATCCCATGTGTCGCCTGCAAGGAGCGGGATCTCAAGGCCCTGAGCCGCGGCCTGCTCGATGGTATTCGCAGCAGCCTCAGTGGAGGTCGGGGTGAAGAAGACGTCGCAGCCTGCATTTTTCGCTTCTGTGATGTAGGATGTGAAGTCGCTGTTGCCTTCGGGGAAGTCAGCCTTCACGACCTCGCCGCCAAGCGCCTCAAATGCCTTTGTGAAGTAAAAGACAAGGCCCTGGGAGTAGTCGTCGCCGAGCTTGGCGAGGCAGTAAGCCTTCTTTGCGCCGAAGTTCTCGCTCGCAAAGTTGGCGAGGACGCTGCCCTGGAAGGGATCCAGGAAGCAGATGCGGAAGTAATGGGTGTTGCCCTGTGTCACCTGCGGATTCGTGCAGGTCACGCCGATGGCCGGTACGCCGCCTTCTTTGAAAATGTCAGAAGCCGCGATGGACACGCCGGAGCCATAGGAGCCGAGGACTACGGACACGCCGTCGCCGACCAGCTTGGAAGCGGCGCTCGGGCCCTTGTCGTTGGAGGACTCGTTGTCGACGATGTCGAGTTCTACGTCGTATTCCGTTCCGCCGATTTCTACTTTCGGAGCGATGGAATTGGCGTACTGCATGCCCAAGGTCTCCTGCTTGCCGCCTGCGCCGTTGTCTCCGGAAGCCGGCTCATAGACGCCGATCTTCACTGTATCCGCCATTGCCGGGACTGCTCCGATGGACATTGCCGCAATACTCGCTGCCACAACCACTGACATAAGTTTTTTCTTCATATCTGGTCTCCTTTTCCTAGAACAGATGGCAGGATTCTTCGGGTTTTCGAAAAATGCTGTCAAATTAAACTCATCGCGGGGAATTATACCACAAATAGGATTAGAGGGACAGTGTTTTTTTGCCGCAAGCTTACTTAGCTGCGACATACGTGCGAAGCACGGATGGTCTGCGGCCTGCAGCGGGAGGGGCCGTGAATCGTAACAATCATCCCGCAAGCCGCTCGCTCCTCTCCCGGGTATCCACTGCGATATATCCGTCCGCGCTCCGGGCCTCGATCCTAAGGGCAGCGATGCAGCTCTCGTTCTCCGGGAGCGCGTCCTCCACCGGAAGGACCGGCTCCTTTCCTTCGAAGACGCTGCCGGGATAGGAGGCGCAGTAGGAAATAATGCTCACGCGGTAGAGTGCGGTGGGATCATTCAGGTCCACTTCTGTGCCGTCGTCCATGGTGATGCCAAGGATGGTGTACTCCCGCTTGCTGCGGTCCGTGTCCTCATCTCCTGTCGCGCTGTAGGTGAAGCTGAGGCCGCTCACCTGGTCGCCGTAGTTGGTGAGGCGCAGCCCATTTACGAGCTGCTGCGCGAGCTCCGGGCCGGTGAGGTCATAGAGCAGGATCTTGTTGCCGTAGGGCATCATCGAATAGACGTCATAGGCATTGATCGTCCTCGTCTTCTCTCCCGCCGGGAGCTTGATCTCGCTGCGGATTCCTCCTGTATTGTAAAATGCAGCGACCGCCCCGTCAGCTTCTGTCGCCTGCAGCATAAGCCCTGTGACCCAGTTGCCCGCGCTGCTGGATCCGAGCTCATACTTCTTGACGATCGGCATGTCAATATACCCGAGCTCGTCCTCGATCCTTTCCTCGATGGACTGCCAGACGGACCTGGAGACCGCAAGGACCGCGGGGTCCAGGTGTGCGGCATTTTCCTTCGTATCGAAGAGCTGCTTCTCATTGTCCATGATGTCGGTGTATTTCACGTCTTCGACAGTGACTGTGCCGTCTTTATGAAATCGAAGCAGCGCAGAGCTAAGTCCCTGCGCGTGGCAATTGCCCTGGATGCAGGGGATGCCGTTGGATGCGGTCTGTGCAGTGATCTCGTGGGAGTGCCCGCCGGCGACAAGGTCCACCTGCTGCGGGTCCATGGCCTCCGCCACCGGGAGCGGTTTAGCGTGCGCCAGGATGATCGTGGCATCCGGCTTCTCGGTCTCATTTACTTTCTTCACCAGGGCCGCGAGCTTCTCCTTATCCTCGTCGATGGTGTAGGGCCTGATCTTCTCCGTTAAGATGCTCTTTCTGTAATTCGGGATATAGCCGATCACGGCGATGCGGAGACCGCATTTTTCAAGAATGACATAGTCCTTTGTAAAGGGAACCCGCTCGCCCGTTTCGGCGTCATAGAGATTCGAGGCCAGAACGGGGGTGTCCGGATCGCCGGAGTAGTCCCCGAAGCTGTAGGGCGCTATCGTCCCGTCCTTGTCCGCGGCATATTGGGTGACCTCCCAGTCGAATTCGTGATTTCCCAAGGCGACTGCGTCGTAATGCATCTGGTCAACTGCGGCCCGCGCGATCGCGCCGCTGGTCAGGACAGAGATCGGAGGGCCCTGGTAGAGGTCTCCGCCGTCGAGCAGGATCACGTCGTCATAGCGGCCCGAGCTGCGGGCTTCGTCGACGAGGCCTGCGATATAGGCCAGGCGGTTCTGGACCGTTTCTTCCTTGCCGGAGGAGGAGTCCACGACGAAGCCATGGATGTCTGTGGTCTCTATGACGAGGATGCGCTTCTCCCCTTCCTCTCTGGCCGGCTCCCCGGCCCCCAGGCCGGAAGCGGAGGACCCGGCCCCGGAGAACAGCTCCGTCAGGTACGAGTGGAGCGGTGCCAGGGGGCTCTGCTCTCCGAGGTCTATTCTCCAGCAGAAGACCAGGAATATCACTGCTGCCAGAACAGCCAGAAGTAACGGAAGCTTCCATCTGCCTTTTTGATTCATGGTAAGAGATCCCCCTTTCTATGCCACAGGACGTTACGATTCACGGCCCCTCCCGCTGCAGGCCACAGACCATCCGTGCTTCGCACGTATGTCGCAGCGAAAGCTGC
>CADCQE010000186.1 GCA_902803505.1 uncultured Lachnospiraceae bacterium
GATGCCCGTAGACAGCATCGCCCCCGAACACAGTCAGGGCATTTCCGAGAGATTCACTGAGGTAATTCACAATCGCCGGACTGTGCCCTGCGTTCTTCCTCCAATGGATGTCCGTGATATACACATAAGTAAACAGATTACTGCGCTTCTTCGCCGTTTCGATCGAAGCAAGAATTTCCTCATTCCAGTACTCCGGGATATCCGCAGCGATTGTCTTCTTGAGCTGCTTTCCGCACAGCGTGCATTTCTGGATTGTATATGCGCCGCTCTTGTACGTCACCGGGGCGTGGGTATGCGTGACCTTGATCGTCTTTGCCTTCGACTTGTCGCCAAGGAGAGCGTGCAGTTTGCCCCTGTAAGGAAGCACCAGATAGGAGTATTTCTTATTCCTTTTGACACTCTTGTCGAGCCATGAGCTGCTGTTTCTCCCGGGCAGCTTTTTCACTTTCTCCCAGGAGCTTCCGGCCTGCTTCCTGTAGATATAATATCCGGAGGCATGCTTCGAAGGATTCCAGGTGATTCTCACCTGCTCATTCACATTCGCGAGCTTCTTGATCTTCACCGGCTTCAGATAGATAATTGTAGCGGAGACGACTTTGCTCTTCTTTCCCTTTCGATAAGCCCGTGCCTTGATCGTGGTCGTCCCGGTAATCTTGATGCCTTTTGAAGACTTATAGCGCTTCGTCCCCCTTCTGCCTTTTACAGGAGTGCTGCCGTCGGTCGTGTAATAGAGAACAGAGTTCTTCGTCCTCGCCTTCAGCTTCACGCGGGTCGTCTTATTGACCACCTTGCTTGAGCACACGATCTTCGGGGGATTCACTGACGCATGAACTGATGCAAGTCCCGTATGCATAAAGAGCATCATGAAAATGGCGCATGCGAAAGCACGCGCGATGATCCCCGGCAGTTTCCTGGTATTCTTTCTTACTTCCGCCATACAAGTCCTTTCTTATCGTGAGCAAGATTTAATTATCATACCATTTTCTCTTCCTCTTTGCACAGTGTTTCCTCAGCCCGCAGCAGCCTTGCGGCATTTCTCTCAAGCTGCTCCCTGGAAATCTTTCCTCTGCGAAGCGCCCAGAGGATACTCATCACATCTGTCTTTGCCCCCGGCATAATCAGGTTCTCGCCGGCTGCGGCGATCTTCCACGCAGTGGCTGACGGGTGGCGGGATCTCCAGTCTCTCATGAAGAGAGAGAGCCAGTCCGTCATGACGAGTCCCCGGAAAGCAAATTCCCCCCTCAGGATGTGCTCGTTCAGGCCGCGGCTCTCCGAAGTGTGTTCCCCATTGACCAGGTTATAAGAGGACATGAGGCCATGCGGGGAGGCGAGGCGGATCGCAATCTCAAACCCCTTGAGATAGATCTCCCTTAAGGCTCTCTCAGAGACCATGCTGTTGTGGTTATAGCGGTTTTTCTCCTGGTTATTCGCCGCAAAGTGCTTGATGACGGCGCCCCGCCCCGGATGCTTCTGCACGCCGCTCGTCACTGCTGCCGCCATCCTCCCGGCAAGAAGAGGATCCTCGGAATAGTATTCAAAATTCCGCCCGCACAGAATACTCCTGTGAATATTGAGCGCAGGAGCGAGCCACAGATCAACGGAATAGTGCTCCATCTCCCTTCCCACAATATCCCCGCACAATTCCGCCAGAGAGGGATTCCAGCTCTGGGCGATGGCCGCGCCGATCGGAATGGCACTGGCGTGCTGGTACAGGATCTCATCCTTCCTTCCGGGGCGGTGCCGAAGTGCATTCGTCACAGCCGCTGCCGGAGCCGGCAGGAATTCCATAATCGAAACCGGAATGACGGGGCCAAGAGAGATCACACTATTTTTTTTCACTATATATCTTCTGGAAATGCGGAGGCCGGCCGGCCCGTCCGCCATAACCAGCCTTCTTTTAAACGGAGTTCCTTTCAGGGAAGTCGTCTCGCCCGCAGAGCCCGCCACTAAAGTGCCGGCATTGCCGATGACGCTCGCAGCGCCGCCCTTTGCATTCAGGCTGCCCACATTGAGCATCGCCAGCTTCAGATCGCTGAGCCCACGAATCGAGGGAGGAATCGGGAGCCTGTCCTCTTCCCAGTGCTCTTCCCCAAGCTCTGAAGCAGAAAGCGGAAGGACCGGAAGGTCTGCCGGAGAATCCATGCGCCGCTCTTCCTCCTGCGGCTTCCAGTCCTCAAAGTCCACCGTTCCAAGGACATTTTTCGTGCGCCGGAGCACGGCCGTCTCATCGAGCCGGATCACTCCGATCGCCTCGCTTTGTTCCGCATTCGTACCAATGCGGAGGACATAATCCCCCGCCTCCAGAATATAGGCTTCCCTCGAAGCATCGTAGGATACCATCTCTCTGAGAGAAAAGGCGATCCGGACCGTCTCCTCTTCTCCAGGCTTCAGTTCCCGGGTCTTGGCCCATCCCGCCAGTGCCTGGTAGGGCTGGTCGAGACGGCCCTGCGGAGAGGAGACATAGAGCTGCAGAAGCTCCTTGCCGCGGAAGGCGCCGGTATTCTTCACCTTTGCGGTGACGAGATAGGAAGCGGGCCGGGAAGTCTCCGCCGCCTCCGCGTCCCGGACCGCAAAGCTCGTGAAGGAGAGCCCGTAACCGAAGGGGAAGCGCACCTTCTTGCCGATGGAATCAAAATAACGGTATCCTACGTAGATTCCCTCCCTGTAGCGGGAGTCATTGAGATCCCCAAACTCCCCAATGGCAGGATAGTCCTCCCAGTCAGTCCAGGTGGCCGCAAGATGACCGGAAGGATATTGCCTCCCCAGCAGGATTCTTGCCAGCACATATCCGGTGTCGACGCCCAATTGGGAGAGCAGGAGAATGTTCTCCACCTCGCTCACCGCAGACAGATCCACAGGGCCGCCCACATTTAAGGCCAGCATAAAATTCGGAAATGCCGCGCGGAGCGCAAGGATATCCCGGACCTCCGTATCTGTGAGAAAGAGATCCCCTTTGACGGGCCTGCGGTCATTTCCTTCACCACAGATCCGGGAGAGCACATAGACCGCCGTGTCTGTTCCCGGATCTTCCTCCTGCCACGGCTGCGGAAGAGAGTACTCCGGCTCCGGCATCACCGCGCCCATGCCCTCTACCACCGCCAGCACATGGTTCTTCCATGCCCTGCGCTTAATCTCTTTGTGAAAATCCTCCCGTGCCTGAGTCCTGACCGCATCGTAGGCGTCCAGCCAGTCCCCGCTTACGACCTCAAATCCCGCGCGGCGGAAGCCCTCCCAGACAGAGACGGCAAAGTGGGAATTGACCTCTCCCGAGCCCGTGCCCCCTTTCAGAGTATAGCGCACACCATTGCCGCACAGGACAATCCTGCCCGGCTCCTTTAAGGGAAAGCAGCCGTTTGACTTCAAGAGCACCGTACATTCAGAAAGAAAAGGCCGCAAAGCCTTCAGATGGCGTTTCTCATGTTCCTCCAGCTTCATGACCTCACTCCTTTTCTATTTACTGAACCCATGAGTCCTGCAGAGGAATCGGCATCTCACGAAAGGATCAGCTGCTTTTTCGAAGGGTCTTCTCCCGATACATCAGCTCGTCCGCTTTGATCAGGAGGGAGTCAAGCGAGTCCTCGGAGCCCGCCTCAGAGGAATAATCGCCAATACTCACATTCAGGCAGAAGGGCAGCTCTCCGGAGCCGTTGACCTCCGCGAGATTCTTCTCAAGCCTCCCCTTGATGTCCGCCTCTCCGGAATCCGTAATGATGACAAATTCATCGCCGCCGTAGCGCATCTTGAAATCGCTCTTCCGGCAGGAATCCCGGATGACCCTGGATACGGTCTTCAGCGCCAGGTCGCCGTTCTCATGGCCATGCTTGTCATTGATCGTCTTCATATTATCGACGTCGAGGAAGAGCACGCGGATGAGATTTCCCTCGTCCCGCATCCCGTTGAAGAGCTCCTTCGCGAAGCGGGCATAGCCGAAGCGGTTGTACAGCCCCGTCAGCGGATCAGTGACACTTAAGGCCGCAAGTCTCTCGTTCAGCATTGTCGTCAGCATCTTCTGCCTGCTGTTTTCCATCGCAAATACGAAGAGGTTGACGAGGTTCTCGTGGAGGTTCATCTCCATCACCTTGGGCGGGCTGGTCAGCACAAGGAAACCGATCATTGTCCCTTCAAAATGCATCGGATAAAAGATTGTAAACTGCTCGTCCTTCAGGATGGGCGCATCCGTCAGGTGCTCTCTCGGAATCCTCATATAGACGTGGCGCTCATCGTGATCAAGGTTCCTGCCGCCGCATCCGACCAGCATGAAATGATCTGAGAAGCTGCCGCGGGATTCGTTGCGCTCCAGAGTGTCATTCGACGAGAAGGAATCGACATAGAAGTCATTAAAATAAACGTACATTCCCGGACTGCCGAAGATCTCATAGCATTCTTCCATCTTGTCCATAATCTCCTTCGGCCCGAGAGCTCCGAAGAGACCGGCTGTCAGCTTGTCCTGAAGATAATAGTATTCCTCCATTCTCCGCTTATGGGCATAGAAACTCGCGCGGACCCCTCTGAGCTCCACCTCAGTGTGGGCCGTGCAGCCACAGGATTCTGAGAAGAGCGGCTGCATCGGGCTGAAGATGCACTCCGGCATCTCCCTGCCCTCCAGTTTTCCAATCAGCACTTCACAGGTCGTCTGCACGATCCGGTAAAAGTCCCGGATGATCGTACTGAGCCGAGGCTCAGACAGAGAAGCAGAAAAGATGTCATCAAAACCGGTCACAAGAATATCCTCCGGCACGCGGATCCCCGCGTCCTGCAGGACACCGATCGCGCCGAGTGCCATCTCATCATTCGCCGCAACAATTGCGTCCGGGAGCTCTTCCTCATTGTCAATGAGCTCCTCCACAATGAAAGCGGCATTGGCGGCCTGCCAATCGCCATTGAACAAGCGGATATTTTCTTTGGGAATCCCATGTCTCCTGCAGGCATCTTCAAAGGCCCGCCTGCGGTCAAAGGCCTCTCCGTATCCGTCCCGCTCAGCGCCCTTCAGGTAGATGAAGGACTTCGCCCCGTGCACCGTCAGCAAGTGTTCCGCGATCTCACTCGACGCCGCATAATCGTCTGTGCCGATATAGGTACACCCCTTCATTCTGGCCCCGATGGAGATAGCGGGAATCCCCGCCCTCAGGATCTGTTCTTCCAGATAGCTCAGAGCAAAGCTGTCCATGATCTGATGTGCCTGTATGATGACTGCGTCAAAATCACTTAAGTTGGCGAGCTCATAGATCTTATAGCGGAAGCGCGTATTATCCGAGTGAAGGGCAAAGCCAAAGCAGTTAAATACCTGAGCCCGGACATTCCCGTGCTGCCTCATATAGTCGTTCAGCGAGTTTAATGCAACACTGACGAGCTCCCGGTTCCAGTCGGCTGTGATATAGGCTATCCGATATGTTCTTACGCCCGCAGCAGAATCCATCTTCATACACCTCCAGCATACAGCAGCGGTAACAAGGGAACCGCAGGTCCCCTATGCTCTTATTTCACCTTCTCAATTGTTCCGATAAAGAGTGGCAGGCCCGTGTCCGTGTCGACCAAAGCGTACACAAAAGGCCTGTCCAGATAGACCCACTTCTCGGTGAGCTTCATGGGGAGAACCGACGTCGCCTTGGCGGTCATAGCAGTCACCGCGGCAGCTTCTGTCCCGTACTGGTCCACTTTGATGTATGTCTTATGCAGAACCTCGTCAATCTTCAAGGGTTTATCCGCCATCTTCGAGAAATCGGCCATGTCCGAGAAAGCGAGGCGGATCCCCAGCTTCTGCAATAAGGCATTGAGCCGGATCTCATACTCACATTCAAACTCCGGCATCCTCGTATGGACGCGCATGTTCCCATTCACCCGGTTCACATACGCCTTGACGAAGTCCTCTCCGGAGACCGTATTTAAAAATGCAGCCGCAGTCTGTCCCGCCGGAGGAAGCAGTGCCAGAAATGCAACACCTCCAGAGCCGTAGTACTTCACAAAGCCCTCCGCGCCTCCAAGTGTCACATAAGTGGACTCCGTGCCCTCGAGCATGGGGACAGTGGATGCATTTCCGGCATAGTCCGTAAATGTCCTGGAGACTTTCTTTGAATACTGTTCCGCCCACTGTCCCTTAAAATAGATCGCGTTGATCAGGACCGTTAAGACCGAGGGATCCAGGCGGTCAATGATCTTAGTGATCTTGTTCTTCGTCTTCTCCGCCACCCAGCTGTTGATCCGCTTCACGGTACTGCCGTCAAAGGGCGCGCTGTAAACATCTGCGCCAAAGAGGCTCTTTGCGCTGTTCAGATAGCTGTCCTTGAGAGAGATCTTCCCCTCTCGATACCACACCGAATTTGCCGTCTGGTAAATCACAGCCTTACTCAAGGAGAGTTTCTTGTCCATAGAAGTCAGGCTGCCTGTCAAAGTCCCCACCGGCAAGCCGCCCACTGCGCGCTCCATTTCGCTCAGAGTGCTTCCGGCTGCGCCATTTTCCGCAAGAGCAAGCGCTGTCAGGATGGACTGGGGCGACAGCAGGCAATTCGTCCCGGCCGGATTCTGCGCGCACGCCTCTTTTGCGAGCTTCAGGGAAGTATCGGCCAGTGCCAGGACCGTGCTGTCCGTCACCTTATGATCCGGCGGAGTAATCGGGGTGGGCTCCTCCGGTGTCCCGCCTGCCGGAGCCTTTTTCTTCACTGTGATCCTGCAGCGCAGCTGCTTCTTGCCCGCTTTTGCAATTACGAAGCAGCTTCCTGTCTTCTTCCCGGCCCGGATCACTGCGGTCTGTCTCTTCTTTCCTTTTGTCGTGATGGTCACCAGCTTCTTCCCGCTTACGGACCAGGTCACTTTTTTGCCGCTTCCCTTCACTTTCAGCGTGACTCTGCCGCCTACAGAGAGCCGCGCGCTGGTCTTACTGAGCCGCGTCTTCGCGCAGACAGCCGTCCCCGGAAGGATTGCGGTAAGGACCAGCAATAGAAGGAGCATTTTTCCAAATAGTGAAAGCATATTTTTTTGCTGTTTCATCACGATTACCTCATGCAAATCTCATGGCTGCTTTTATTGCAATCGGCCGAAGCAGGAAAGACACTGCATAGCAGACTGCATAGAGCGGGAAAAATGTATGAAAGAAAGAGCGGAACACGATGTTCATCGGAAGTCCGGCCAATAAGCCTGCGTTCACCCATGTGAGAAGAAAGCCAATGATCACTTCAAAGATCAGGGCAATCAGGAGATTGCTGACGAGCGCCCCCGCAAGGCTTTCGGAATCCAGGTGAAAGAGTCCCGCAAACCATTTGCCAAGCTTCGGAATGGGAACCACAGCGCAGATCAGGCATGACACAGCAAAGCTGATCAGGACATCGATGAGGAAGCCCGGCATGTGGATCCCCTGCGTCAGAAGACCTGCTGCCAGGGACATCGCAAGGGCCATTGGAAGATTCATGATCAGATTCAGTACAATCCAGAATTTCAAGCCCGGCCTCTCCATGTGTGTGCTCCTTCCTGTCCTGCTGCGAATAGGCAGTACTTAATAATTTTACTAAATTTAAATCTCGGATTCAATACCCGGCATGGCCGTGAATAGTAACAGCAGGTCCGTCTTCTTCCCCACAATTTATACTAGTTAACCTTAGTAATTGCCGAAGGCAATTGCTTAGATTAACTGCATATAGGGAAAACGAAAGGTTCTGCGCAGCAGA
>CADCQE010000187.1 GCA_902803505.1 uncultured Lachnospiraceae bacterium
ACGGCGCGCAGCGCCACATCCCGGTGCAGTATTCCAGAAAGACTGTGGGCCGCAGAATGGTAGGCGGACAATCCACCCACATTCCGCTGAAGGTCAACACCGCGGGCGTAATCCCGATCATCTTTGCATCTTCGATCATGTCCTTCCCGGGCATTATCGCTACATTTGCAGGAAAGGCCGGTTCCGGCGGATGGGTAGGCACTCTGCTTGCAATCCTCAATGAGAACAACTGGTTTGATTTCTCTCATCCGGTCTACAGCATTGGTCTTCTGATCTACATCCTGCTGGTTGTGTTCTTTGCGTATTTCTACACATCGATCACATTCAACCCGCTGGAGATCGCAGATAACATGAAGAAACAGGGCGGCTTCATCCCGGGCATCCGTCCCGGAAAGCCCACTGTAGAGTACCTGACTTCGATCCTGAATTACATCATCTTTATCGGTGCGATCGGACTTGTTATTGTCGGTATCATCCCCTTCTTCTTTAACGGGGTGTTCCACGCATCCGTTTCCTTCGGAGGCACGTCTCTGATCATTATCGTCGGTGTCATACTTGAGACAGTCAAGCAGATCGAGGCTATGATGGTAGTCAGAAATTATAAGGGATTCCTGAGTGAATAACGTATGAAACCGGCTCTGCCCTTATGCGGAGGGCCGGACGAACATAGGGAGGGCTCCTTTGCCGCGCGTGAGCGCGAAGAGGAGCGTTCCCTGCCGTTTTCTTTTCACACACATCGAATATCTCATAAGAAGGAGGTATCATATGAAACTCATCATGCTGGGAGCTCCCGGAGCCGGGAAGGGAACACAGGCTGCGCGCGTGGCGGCTGAACTCAAGGTTCCGCACATTTCCACCGGCGATATTTTCCGCTCGAATATTAAAAACGGAACTGAGCTTGGCAGGAAGGCCAAGGAATATATGGATGCCGGAAAGCTTGTTCCGGATGAACTGACCTGCGACCTCGTCGCGGACAGAATTGCGCAGGACGACTGCAAGGGCGGCTTCATCCTCGATGGTTTCCCGCGCACAATTCCCCAGGCGGAGGCCCTTGACAAGGTTCTTTCCTCCAGGGGAGAGAAGGTGGACTATGCGGTCAACATTGACGTGCCGGATGCAGCCATCGTCGCCCGTATGTCCGGAAGGCGCGCCTGCGTCAGCTGCGGGGCGACCTACCACATCGAATTCAATCCTCCGAAGAAGGAAGGAATCTGTGACGTCTGCGGCGCGGAGCTGATCCTGAGAGCAGACGACAAGCCGGAGACCGTTCAGACCAGACTGGATGTCTATCACGAGCAGACACAGCCCCTGATCGACTACTATGCGAAGCAGGGGGCGCTTGTCACTGTCGACGGCACACAGCCGATGGACGAGGTCTTTGCAGCGATCCTCGCCAAGCTGGGGAAGTAAACACATGCCGGTTACGGTAAAGACAGCAGAAGAGATCGAGCTGATGCGTGAAGCCGGCCGCAAGCTCCATGAAGTACATGAGGCCATGCGGCGGCTGATCCGGCCGGGCATTTCTACAGCGGAGCTGAATGCCTGCGGTGAGGACATGATCCGGAAGCTGGGAGGGATCCCGAGCTTCAAGGGATATGACGGCTTTCCGGCTGCGATCTGCATTTCCGTAAATGATGAGGTGGTTCACGGGATTCCCGACAGGAAGCGCGTACTCAGGGAAGGCGACATCGTCTCTCTGGACGCCGGACTCATCTGGAAGGGGTATCACTCAGATGCCGCAAGGACCTGGGGCGTGGGAGAGATCTCTGAAGAGGCCGCAAGGCTGATCGAAGTGACGAGAGAGTCCTTCTTTGTTGGGATCCGGAAAGCGGTTCCCGGAGGACATCTGCATGAGATCTCCAGGGCAATCGGAGAGTATGCCGCTTCGCGCGGCTGCGGTGTTGTGGAGGATCTCTGCGGCCACGGGATCGGGACACATCTTCACGAGGCCCCGCAGATTCCCAACTTCAGCCAGAAAGGCAGAGGCCTTCTGTTGGTAAAGGGGATGACCCTTGCTATTGAACCCATGATCAATGCCGGCACGAAGAACGTGGTCTGGGATGACGACGGCTGGACCGTCCGCACCGCGGACGGGAGCCTCTCAGCCCACTACGAGAACACGATCCTCATCACGGATGGCGAGCCGGAATTGCTGACATTACCCTGTAAATGAGTCTTAATAAATGATAGAGGAGGAACAGTACGCATGTCGAAAGCCGATGCGATTGAGGTAGAGGGCACAGTTCTTGAGAAGCTGCCAAATGCAATGTTCAAGGTGGAGCTTGAGAACAAGCATGTGGTCCTCGCCCACATCAGCGGGAAGCTCAGGATGAACTTTATCCGGATTCTTCCGGGAGATAAGGTGACCATCGAGCTCTCTCCCTACGATCTCGACAAGGGACGGATCATCTGGCGGGATAAATAGTAACGATATCCTGTAAGATCTATAAATCTTTTCTTGCATTCGATTCATGAGCGTGATATTATATATATCGCGCTTTTTTATTCATTTGTATTATTGCGCCCATTTTTCATTGATTCATTTTTACACTTATGAAAGAAAGGAGGCATCCGATGAAGGTCAGATCTTCGGTTAAACCGATGTGCGAGAAGTGCAAAGTCATTAAACGGAAAGGCTCGATCCGCATTATCTGCGAGAATCCGAAGCACAAGCAGAGACAGGGCTGAAGCTGCCCGGGCAATGCTTGAGGAATCATTAAGCCAGACACGATCTGCTGCGCGGCTGCTCAGATCGTTCCTATAGATCAGCTTATCAGGAGCCGAGCTATAGTGCTTAATACCGGCGCGTCATCGATCATTTTGTTCGCCGGAAAGGCCGGGCCGTCTTTGTACTGACGAAGCAAAGTTCAAGCGGTCTGCGGCTGGGTGTCCCGGCCCTATGGGAGACCCCAATTAGGAGACCCGCAGGAAAGAAGCGGGGTATCACTACAGTTAAGATATTTATTTAGGAGGAAACAATTGTGGCTCGTTTAGCTGGAGTAGATTTACCGAGAGATAAACGGATTGAGATCGGACTTACTTACATTTATGGTATCGGCAGAAGCCAGTCCAACAGGATCTTAAGTGAAGCCGGGGTGAACCCGGATACTCGCGTCCGCGACCTGACAGACGAAGAAGTCTCTAGGCTCAAGGACGTCATCGACAGGACCTGCACTGTGGAAGGTGACCTTCGCAGACAGGTGGCTATGGATATCAAGCGTCTGCAGGAGATCGGATGCTATAGAGGAATCCGCCATAGGAAGGGACTTCCGGTTCGCGGACAGAATACGAAGAACAATGCGCGTACGCGCAAGGGACCGAGACGTACGGTCGCGAATAAGAAGAAGTAATTAATAAGAAGCATTTTCATATAGATATTCGAACGGATGAAAGGAAAGTAGGTTAGTTTTTATGGCAGCAAAGTCAAATAAGAAGACGACGGCAAAGCGCCGCGTCAAGAAAAACGTTG
>CADCQE010000188.1 GCA_902803505.1 uncultured Lachnospiraceae bacterium
ACGGTGTGCAGAACCTCGAAAGGGGTTCTGTTTTTTTGCCGTGAGGGCGACGAAGCCTCGTCTTTGCTTGTGAAGCAACAGGTACTTATCCACCCATATTGACGATTTGTTCTTTATTGTGATACGATCTGTTCAATAAATTATATTGACAGAGGGTTGATCTCATGAAACCGTTTAGTTCAGGGAAGGCAAAAGGATTATGGGTGTTTCTGCTTGCGGCGATGCTGATGTTGACAAGCATGACGACTATCGTATCAGCGCAGGAAACAGAAGCAGATCAGATAGAGTATGAGGAACCGTTTTCGGAATGGAATCAGGATGCACCCGCATTGAAGACACTGATCGAGTATGTTGAAAATGTTACGGATGAGTCTTCACCGGATTTCATTCCCCCGATGGATCGGATTGCGACGTTTGATATGGATGGTACACTCTGCGCAGAGCTGTGTCCGACTTACGTGGAAAATTTCGTGCTTGCATGGCGCATCCTGAAGGATGAGAATTACCAGCCGGATGAGGACATGCTGGAATTCGGTCGTATGCTGCGTGATCATGCGGTCGACAAGTCATATCCGGATGATATGGACATGCTCCAGGCTACTCACGCGGCAAAGGCTTATTCCGGTATGAGCCTGAATGAATTCGCCGATTATGTGACCAGCCTTCTTTTGAAGGATGCGGACGGTTTCGAAGGGATGATTTACGGGGAAGCCTTCTTTGCTCCCATGATTCAGGTGGTGGAATACCTTCAGGAAAATGATTTCAAGGTTTATATCTGCAGCGGAACTGACAGATCGTTCTGCCGCACATTTGTCGAAGGGATGCTGGATATTCCCTATGAGCAGATCATCGGAATGGATGTGATGATGGAAGCCTCGAATCAGGGCGATACGGACGGACTGGAATATCTGTATACCAAAGAGGATCAGATCATCCGGACGGATCAGCTGATTCTCAAGACTCTGAAGATGAATAAGGTCAGGGCGATCGTTCAGGAGATCGGCCGTCAGCCGGTTCTGTCGTTTGGAAACAGCAGTGGTGACTGCAGCATGCATAACTATACCATCTTCAACAACAGGTATAAGAGCGCTGCCTTTATGCTGATCGCCGACGATGAAGAACGTGATTACGGGAACACGGAGAAGGCGCGAGAGCTTGGAGAGAAGTGGGAAGAGGCCGGCTATCATGTGATCTCCATGAAGGATGACTTCAGGAATATCTATGGAGAAAACGTAAAGAAGACGGGAACCTTCCACTGGTTCGAAAATCTGGCGGAGAACAGAGAACCGGCTGTGTAGTATCTTTTACACAGCCGGTTTTCATTTTTCCTTGATTTTACCGGGTTTGCTGCATTACCGCAAAGCACGATGAAGGATATTCTGCAGTATCCGATTTGCAAATATGGAAAAGTTTTTTGAGAAAAAAAAGCAGGGCCGTGGACATCGATGGAAGGACAGCTACGTCTGCTACGTGGTCCTTTATTTCTTTTACTACTACTGTATGAGCGCATTCAGCTCAATTCTGTCTGTTTATCTTACAGGGATTGGGATTGGCATTGCAGATCTGTCGTGGATCGTCTCGGCCTCCAGCATATTTGGCTTTGTCATCATCCCTGTCATAGGCTATCTCTGTGACCGGACAGGAAAACCAAGGCAGATCGTTGGAATTCTGATGATTGGAATCGGAATTGCTGCTGTCCTTTTTGCATTCTGTCGTCAGGTGTGGCTTCTGTTTCTTCTCAACGGGCTTACAATGTCCTGTATCAGCGCAGTAATGCCTGTCCTGGAGCGAATGGCCGGTGCGGCAAAATATCGCTATGGTGTATTGCGTATTTGGGGAACGATAGGTTATGCGGCAGGGGCTCAGGCGGCTGGTCTGATCTTTCAGTACACTTCTCCGGTGCTGTTGTTCGTTTCTGTCTTATTGGCCGGAATACTGGCGGCTGCCGGGATCGCAGGCGCGGAGGATCCGAATTCTTTGAAGGAGCAAAGAAACGAAGCCAGAAGCACTGGTTCAGTCCTTTCTCTGTTCAGCAACCCGCAATAT
Source organism: uncultured Lachnospiraceae bacterium (assembly GCA_902803505.1). Taxonomy (GTDB): domain Bacteria; phylum Bacillota; class Clostridia; order Lachnospirales; family Lachnospiraceae; genus Chordicoccus. Next base: position 2,047 of record CADCQE010000188.1, read on the forward strand.
CTGCTGTTTCTCGTGATTGCGTTTCTTTTCTGGGGATGTTCCGGTGTAAATATGACTTATCTGCCTCTTCTGCTCTCAGATCTGGGAGTGGATTCAGGCCATATCGGGACAATTCTCTTTTTCAGCACATTGATCGAAATCCCCATTATTTTATACTCGCATACTTTTATGGACCATTTTTCGAGCAGGTTGTTATTATGGGCGGCCTGCTGCCTGACTCTGGTTGAGTTTATCACATTTGGCTTTTCCCGATCGGTACCTGTGGTAATACTCGTTGTGGTATTGATGAAGGCATTAGCCACGACATTGTATATGATGATCACACTGAAGGCTGTGCGCAGCCTGGTGCCATCAGATCTTATTACTACAGGTATTGCTGTGGTGAGCACATGCAACAACATCGGATTAATAATCCTGCA
>CADCQE010000189.1 GCA_902803505.1 uncultured Lachnospiraceae bacterium
TAATTGCCGAAGGCAATTGCTTAGATTAACTGCATATAGGGAAAACGAAAGGTTCTGCGCAGCAGATAATTTCGTTAACGACTATAAGAGGATGAATGAGTAATAATTATACCATAAATACGGGGGCTGGTCAAAGACCGCCCCCGCTGCAGCAATACCGCTCTCAGACGGCGAACTCCTCCGCAAGACGTGTGACAGCTGCCCGGGACTCCGCATTCAGGGCTGACTTAATCGTCACGCAGTTCTCAGAGATGCTGAGACCTTTGCAGCCCTCCAGCAGCCCGAGGATGGTCTTCCTGGCGGTCGGCGCCCAGCTGCCGTTCTCGATGACAGCCACGCGGCGGTTCTGGAAATTGCGCTCTGTCAGGTGCGCGATGTAGTCCCTCATAAAGGGGAAAATGTCGTTGTTATAGGTTGTGGTGGCGAGCACCAGGCGGTCGAAACGGAAAGCGGCTTCGACGGCTTCGCCCATGTCGTCTCTGGCCAGGTCAAACACCTCGGTCTTGACGCCGGCTTTCTGCAGCTGCTCATTGAGAGAGAGCACCGCCTCCTTTGTGTGCCCATAGACGGATGTGTAGGCGATGGCGACGCCGTGCTTATCCGGCTCGTAGCGGCTCCATTTGTCATATAAACTGAGATATTCGCTCAGGTCGCCGCTGAGCACCGGTCCGTGAAGCGGGCAGATCGTGGCAATGTCGAGGGCGGAAGCTTTCTTCAGAAGGGCCTGCACCTGTGTGCCGTATTTCCCGACGATGCCGATGTAGTAGCGGGCTGCTTCGCAGGCCCAGCCTTCGGGGTCGTCATAGTCGAAGGCACCGAATTTTCCGAATGCGTCTGCGCTGAAAAAGACCTTGTCTGTGGGCTCGTAGCTCATCATGACTTCCGGCCAGTGGACCATCGGGGCGAGGAGGAACTGGAGGGAGTGTTTCCCGAGTGAGAGCGTATCACCGCCCTTCACGATCTGCCTTGTGTTGGCAGGCAGGGTCTCAAAGAACTGATCCAGGAATGTGAAGGTCTTGGCATTTCCCACAAGGATTGCTTCCGGATATTTCTCCATGAAGGCTGTGATATTGGAGGAGTGGTCTGGCTCCATGTGCTGGATGACCAGATAATCAGGCTTGCGTCCGCCGAGGGCCTCTTCGAGCTTTCCAAGCCATTCCTCCGCAAAATCCTCCCCGACGGAATCCATGACTGCGATCTTCTCGTCCAGGATGACGTAGGAATTGTATGCCATGCCGTTGGGAACCTCATACTGGCCCTCAAAGAGGTCGATGCTGTGGTCGTTTACTCCGATGTAGCGGATGTCATTTGTGATGTTCATGTCCTGTTCTTCTCCTATTTATCGTATTCTTTACTCTTGGTACTGCGCTGGATGTATTTCTTTTGCTGTGCGTATGTTTTAGTATATGCGCAGGGCTCGGCTTCGTCAATGGGGACAAGAAGAACCGTCCCCCCGCGGCATTTTTTGTCCCATTGACGAGTCGGAATCAAGGGGTCTATAATAATAGAAGCTTATTGAAGCGGGAAAGTGAGGTGGACGCCAGCTTATGGATACGGATCACGAACGACGATGGAAGATCCGCTGCAACTGCAAAGCTGCCGCCCGCTGTCTCTTTTTCTGTGAAGCTTCAGGACTTCTTGTTCTGCGGCGTTGAATTCATATGAGATTCGGGCTTTTTCCCTGTGATATTTCTTTACCGGCTGAATCGCTTTGACTCTGGGGTTTAGGCGGCATGGAGAAGGGGCGTTCCTTATCGCTTCCGACAGGATGCAGTTTTGCGCGCAGCGAATGTGCTGTCTTACACGCAGAACTGCTTTTTTTGTTGAGGAAGGAGGGAACTATCCATTGGATGAGAAGGAGAGATATCGCGGCGCGGATCAGGAGCTGCTCTCTGAGGACGAGAAGAATCACGGCTCCTCTGCGAGTGAAGCGTACCGGGAAGAATCCTACGGAGATCAGGGGCAGCAGATCCCAAAGGAAGATTTTGAGATTACAAATGAACACATCGCGGAGGACGAGGAGAGGACGAAGCGTTACAGGTCCAAGATTCTGTCCTATTTGATGAAGAAGAAATATAAGGAGCTCCGCGAGGAGACGCTGGAGATGCACCCTGCGGATCTCGCGGCTGTCCTGGAAGATCTCGACGAGAACAACCGGCTTGTGGTGTTCCGCCTGCTCAGAAAGGATGCGGCGACGGAGGCCTTCACCTTCATGTCGGATGAAGCAAGGGCGGAGCTGGTGGAGGGCTTCTCGGACGCGGAAATTGTCAATACGATTGAAGAGATTTCTCTGGACGAGGCGGCGGATATGCTGGAGGACATGCCGGCCTCGGTGGTGAAGAGAGTCCTGGCGAAGTCCAGCCGGGAGACGAGAGAGTCCCTCAATAAGCTCCTGAATTACCCCGAGTACAGCGCCGGCAGCATCATGACGCCGGAATATGTGCGCTTCCGCACGGGGATGAACGTGCATGACGCGATCCAGGCGATCCGCGAGCAGGGCCCGGACGCAGAGACGGTTTACACCTGCTACGTCGTGGACCGGAACAAGCTTCAGGGCGTCGTCACCGCAAGGGACATCCTGTTGTCGGATCCGAAGACCCCCATTGCGGATATCATGGATGAAAATGTGATCACCGTGAAGGTCACGGACGACCAGGAATTTGTGGCCAGACAGCTGGCGAAATATGACTTCAATGCGATGCCTGTCGTGGATGACGAGGGCATGCTTGTGGGAATCGTCACCATCGATGACGCTGTCGACGTCCTTGTCGACGAGTCCACCGAGGACATGCAGAAGATGGCGGCGATCATCCCGGAGGACCAGGCGGCGAGCTATTTCGGCACTACGGTGCTCAGCCATGCGAAGCAGAGAATTCCCTGGCTGCTGATCCTCATGCTCTCGGCGACCTTTACCGGTCTTGTGACACAGCACTACGAGGCCTCATTTGCGGCGCTCCCACTGCTGGTCTCCTTTATGCCCATGCTGATGGACACACCGGGCAATTGCGGCAACCAGGCCTGCACGCTTATGGTCCGCGGACTGGCCCTGGGCGAAGTGACCGTGCGCGACATGGGCCGGGTCGTCTGGAAGGAGCTCAGGATCTCACTTCTCGTGGGCTCCATCCTCGGTGTGGTCAACGGGCTGCGGATCTTCCTGATGTATGACGTCTTTGCGAAGGTAAAGGACCCGAATGCACTGCGCTACATGCTGGTGGTGAGCCTCGCGCTGATGCTGGCCATCGTCCTGGCGAAGCTCGTCGGCGCTGTGCTGCCTCTGCTTGCTAAGCTCATCGGGGCTGACCCCGCGATTATGGCGACGCCCTTCATTACTACGATTGTCGATGCCGGGTCCCTGATTATCTATTTCCACATCGCAGAGCTGATCTTTGCGTCGGAGATTGCCCAGGCAGCGCTGAAATGATGCAGTGGGGACGGTTCTTGTTGCGACAAAAAATGCTGCAGTGGGGACGGTTCTTGTTGCGACATAAAATGTCGCAACAAGAACCGTCCCTACTGCAGCAGTTTTTGTCGCAACAAGAACCGTCCCCCTTGCCCCGCTTTGACATAATAGACAAAAAGTCGTATGATAGAGAGGACTTCATATATGGGAAATGCCGACAGAACGCGGAAGTATTTCCCTCTCCGGAATGGATCTGGGATCGATGGGAGGCATGCAGGGCCCGGTGAGCCCCATGTGAGAGCAAAGGTATACTAGTTAACCTTAGTAATTGCCGAAGGCAATTGCTTAGATTAACTGCATATAGGGAAAACGAAAGGTTCTGCGCAGCAGATA
>CADCQE010000190.1 GCA_902803505.1 uncultured Lachnospiraceae bacterium
CGGCCGTGAACCGACCCCGGAGGAAATCGCGGAGGCGATGGAAATCCCGGTGGAGAAGGTCCGCGAGATCCAGAAGGTCTCTCAGGAGCCCGTCTCTTTGGAGACCCCGATCGGCGAGGAGGAGGACAGTCATCTGGGAGATTTCATCCAGGATGAGAATGTCCAGGTCCCGGCTGAGGCCGCCGCCTACACGCTGCTCAGGGAACAGCTCAATGAAGTACTCCTGACCCTGACGGACCGCGAGCGCCAGGTGCTGCGTCTGCGCTTCGGGCTGGACGACGGCCGCGCCCGCACGCTGGAAGAAGTGGGCCGGGAATTCCATGTCACCCGTGAGCGCATCCGCCAGATCGAGGCGAAGGCGCTCAGGAAGCTGCGCCAGCCGTCCAGGAGCAGAAAGCTGAAGGACTATCTGGACTGACCTACCCAATTGTGACGAAGGAGGTTTGCTCTCACATGAAGCTGTCCCGCCGCCTGAGTGCCCTTTGCTCTATGGTCCCGGCCGGCACCATCCTGTTCGACGTCGGCTGCGACCACGCTTACGTTCCGATTGCACTGGTCGGGGAAGGCCGCTGTCCGTTCTGTGTCGCATCGGACCTGAGGAGCGGTGCGCTCTCCTCTGCGAGGGAGCATGTCCTTGCGGCCGGTCTTGCGGACCGCATCCGTCTTCTGCTTGCGGACGGTGTCCCTGCAGGAGCCCCGTCTCTCGTGGATTCCTTCCGCAGCGGAGGCATGATGAGTGGCGGAGCTAAGGAGTTCCGGGAATCCGCGCCAGAGTGCGCGAGTGCGCATAAGCCCGGTGTGACGCTCCTGACTGCCGGGATGGGCGGCCTCCTGATGCTGGAGATCCTCTCAAAGGCAGAAGTGCCTGAGGGATTCTTCACCTATTACCTCGCTTCTCCCCAGAGGGATGCGGATCTCTTCCGCGCCGGGCTTGTCTTTGCAGGGTACCGGATCTCTGATGAAATGCTTGTGGAGGAGAAGGGGAAATACTATCCGCTGATCCTGGGCGAGTACACCGGGGAGCCGGCCGAAGCCCTGACGCAGGAAGAGGCTCTTCTTGGACCGGTGCTCATGAAGAGAGGCGGAAGCACTTACCGCCGTTATCTTTCTTGGAAAATCCGAGCCTGTGAAGCAATCTTGCAGAGCCTTCCGGAAAATGAGGGACTGCACAGGGAAGAGATAGAGACGAAGCTGCGGTATTTCAAATGTGCTGCGGTGGCAGCGGACGCATAGAAACAAAGAGAGGGAGGAGGAAGCATGAGAATTACGTTAAATGGTACTGCGATAAACGTGGAAGGCAATCCGAAGTATTATGACCTTGTGAAGGATCATAAGACAGAAGACGGACATGAAGTTCTGCTTGTCAATGTAAATGGGAAGCTCAGGGAGCTGTACCATTCTGTGTGCGAAGGGGATGAGATCTCTTTCATTTCCTCGACCCATCATGTAGGTTATGAGTCCTACCGCCGCTCGGCGGTGATGCTCTTCCAGACTGCACTTGCCAACATCAGCGGGGATACCGCCATGCATGTGGCCGTGCATTTTACAATGGGAAACGGTTTCTATCTGACCATCAATGAACTGGAAGAGATCAGCGAAGACTTCGCGGTACAAATTGAAAATGAGATGCGGCGTCTGGTTTCCCTGGCGCTTCCCTTTGTAAAGCGCTCCGTGTCCACGGATGAGGCCATCCGTCTCTTCCGGGAGAGGGATATGCCGGATAAGGAGAAGCTGTTCCGCACCCGCATTGCGTCCCGGGTAAATATCTACAATCTGGACGGCTACGAAGATTACTATTACGGATTCATGGTCCACGACACATCCGTGCTGAAGCAGTTTGATCTGGTTCCATTTAAGAAAGGCGTCATTCTCAATCTGCCGGGCAGGAATGATCCGGACACGCTGCAGAGCGTAGTGACCTCGGAGAAGCTCTTCGCAGCCAGGTCGGAGGGCGAGCGCTGGGCGAGGAAGCAGAACATCGGCTGTGTCGGAGATCTCAATGAGAAGATCATCAACGGAGAGAGTTCGCAGACAGTGCTCACTGCGGAAGCCATGCAGGAGGGCGCGATTTCCAATATTGCCGAGATGATCGTTCAGAGGGGCGGCGTCAAATTTGTCATGATCGCCGGTCCTTCGTCCTCCGGCAAGACGACCTTTTCGCAGCGCCTCAGCGTCCAGCTGCGTGCCTTCGGGATGACCCCTTATTATATCGGAGTCGACAATTATTTCCTGAACCGGGAGGATCTGAAGCCCGGACCGGACGGCAAGGTGGACTTCGAGTCACTCTCCTCGGTGGACGTGGAGCAGTTTAACAAGGACATGGTTGCACTGCTCGCAGGAGAGGAGGTTCCGATCCCGACCTTTGATTTTATTCAGGGAAGGAGGATCTACACGGGCGAGACCATTCGCCTCAAAAAGGATGACATGCTGGTCATTGAGGGAATCCACTGCCTGAACGGCAAGATGAGTTATTCCCTGCCTTCCGAGAGCAAGTTCCTGATCTACATCACGGCACTGACACAGCTGTGCATCGATGAGCACAACCGGGTTCCCTCCGCAGACGGAAGACTGATCCGCCGGATTGTGCGGGACAACCGGACCCGCGGTTACTCCGCCTCCCGCACGCTTGCGCTGTGGGATTCCGTGCGCAAGGGGGAAGAGCGCAATATCTTTCCCTTCCAGGAATCCGCTGACGTATTCTTCAGCTCGGCACTTCCTTATGAGATCGCGGCGCTGAAGACCTATGTCATGCCGCTGCTCTTCCAGGTGACACAAGAGGATCCCTCCTATCAGGAGGCGAAGCGGCTGCTGAAGTTCCTGGATTATTTCCTCGCTATCCCCGCGGAAGGAATTCCGGTCAATTCGATCCTCAGGGAGTTCATCGGCGGAGGGTGCTTCCGCCTCTAAAAAAGGAACGGAGCTTCTCTTGTTTCAACAAATTCATGATTGAGAAATGTATGGCAGGGCATGCGGTCGCGGAGCAGTTCCTTCATTGAGGAATTGCGACGAGGAAAGTCCGGGCTTCACAGGGCAGGATGCCGGATAACGTCCGGCTGGGGTAACCCACGGGAAAGCGCAACAGAAAAGAACC
>CADCQE010000191.1 GCA_902803505.1 uncultured Lachnospiraceae bacterium
ACCTATGATCACTGTGTCTGCATCGGGCCGATGATCATGATGAAGTTCTGCTGCCTGACAACACAGAAATACGGAATTCCCACCATTGTGTCCATGAACCCCATTATGGTGGACGGCACCGGTATGTGCGGCGCCTGCCGCCTGACGGTCGGCGATGAAATAAAATTCGCCTGCGTGGACGGACCGGAATTTGACGGATTTAAGATCAATTGGGCGGAGTGCCTGAAGAGGAGCCAGATGTACAAGAGTGCAGAGGGAGAGGCGAAGCTCAGATACGAAGAAGGCCGGACTCACGAAGGCGGCTGCGGCAACTGCAAGTAGGAGGTAGGATTCATGGCTGATATTTCTAAGAAGGTTCCGATCAGGGAGCAGGATCCAAAGGTCCGTGCGGGGAATTTTGAGGAAGTGTGTCTCGGATACAATGAGGAAGAGGCATGCGCGGAAGCGGCGCGCTGCCTGAACTGCAAGAAGCCGAAGTGTGTCGAGGGATGTCCGGTGAATATCCGCATTCCTGATTTTATCGGAAAGATCAAGGACAAGGACTACGAAGCAGCTTACCAGATCATCTCTACGGACAGCTCGCTTCCGGCCGTGTGCGGCCGCGTCTGTCCCCAGGAGAGACAGTGCGAAGGAAAATGCGTCAGAGGGCTCAAGGGCGAGGCCATCTCCATCGGCAAGCTCGAGCGCTTTGTGGCGGACTGGGCCAGTGAGAACGGGATCAAGCCCAAGGTCTCGGCCGCAAAGAACGGACACAAGGTAGCCGTCATCGGCTCCGGCCCTGCAGGACTCACCTGTGCCGGTGACCTTGCCCGCAAAGGGTATGAGGTCACGATCTTCGAGGCCCTGCACAAGGCGGGCGGCGTGCTCACCTACGGCATCCCGGAATTCCGTCTTCCCAAGGACGCAGTTGTGGCCAGGGAAGTGGAGAACGTGAAGTCCCTCGGTGTTGAGATCCGCACGGACGTCATCATCGGCCGCAGCGAGTCCCTGGACGAGCTCTTTGAGGAGGGCTACGAGGCTGTGTTCATCGGCTCCGGAGCCGGTCTTCCGATGTTCATGGGGATACCCGGTGAAAATGCGAACGGCGTGTTCTCTGCGAATGAATACCTTACGAGAAACAACTTAATGAAAGCTTTCCGGGATGATTACGACACCCCGATCTACCGCGCGAAAAAGGTCGCGGTGGTAGGCGGCGGCAATGTGGCGATGGACGCGGCGAGAACGGCTGTGCGTCTCGGGGCGGAAGTGCATCTCGTCTACAGGCGCTCCGAGGCGGAGCTTCCCGCGAGAGTGGAGGAGGTGCACCACGCAAAGGAAGAGGGCATTATCTTCCATATGCTCACGAATCCCGTGGAAATCCTCACGGATGAGAACGACTATGTGACCGGGATCCGCTGCATCCGCATGGAGCTCGGTGAACCGGATGCTTCCGGCAGGAGACGGCCGGTCCCGGTAGAGAATTCTGAGTTCGAGATGGAGTGCGACGCAGTGATCATGTCCCTCGGCACTTCACCGAATCCGCTGATCGCCTCTACTACGGAGGGGCTCGAGGTGAACCGCAAGAAGTGCATTGTCGCCGATGACGCGTCCGGCAGGACTTCGCGCGACGGCGTATTTGCCGGCGGGGACGCCGTCAGCGGGGCTGCGACGGTCATTCTTGCGATGGGCGCCGGGAAAGTCGGTGCGAAGGGAATCGACGAATATATTCAGAGCAGATAAGAGACTTTGGCCGGCCGTTTGGCCGGCCTCATTTTTGCAAGAGGCGGAGCGCATAAAGCAGAAGAAACAATGAAGCTAAGGGATATAAAAGGAATCGGGCCAAAGACAGAAGAGCTGCTGAATAAAGTAGGCGTCTTCACCGCAGAGGACCTGCTTCACGATTACCCGGTGGGATATGACGAATGTCAAAGTCCCGTCAGGATCAGCGAGGTCAGGCCGGGGAGCAAGTGCGCCGTGTGCGGTCTTGTAAAGGAGCCGCCCGTACAGCGACGCGTGCGGAACCTGACGATTGTCTCGGTACGGATCAGTGACAGCAGCGGGCTGCTTCAGCTGAGCTGGTTCAACACGCAATATGTCTCTAAGCTGCTGCAGGCCGGTCATCGCTATGTGTTTCGCGGGACGATTCAGCAGTGGAAGGGGACGCCGGTCATGAGCCAGCCGCAGATCTTCACGGTCCAGCGCTATGCGGAGATCGCGGGATCGCTCATCCCGGTCTATTCCCTGACGAAGGGTCTCTCCGGCAAGACCATCGCAAAGGCAGTGAGAGAGCTCCTTGAGAGCGGGGCCGGGCAGGAGGAAGGACTCCGGGATGAGGCGCTGAGCGGCAATGATTATCTCCCTGCAGCAATGCGGAAGGAGCTGGAGCTCTGCTCCGGCAGGGAGGCCATTACCTCGATTCATTTTCCGGAGTCAGCGGAACAGGTCCTTGCGGCCAGAAACCGGCTGGTCTTCGATGAATTCTTTCATTTTATCCTGGCCCTTCGCATGTTAAAGGCCAAAGGGGAGGAGGCGGAGAATGTCTATCCCATGAGAGCTGTCTGGGAGACGGAGGACGTGATCGCCTCCCTGCCTTACCGGCTGACCGGGGCCCAGCTGCGCGTCTGGAGGGAGATCGAATCCGGCCTTAGCGGCGGCAGGCTCATGTCCCGCCTTGTCCAGGGGGACGTCGGGTCGGGCAAGACGATCATCGCCTTTCTTGCCCTCATCATGACTGCCGTCAACACTTATCAGGGGGCGCTGATGGCGCCTACAGAAGTTCTCGCAAGACAGCATTTTGACAATTTCGAGCTTCTGAAGCAGCAGCAGGGCCTGGAATACCTGCGGCCGGTCCTACTGACCGGCTCTGTCAAAGGGGCGGAAAGAAGGGAGGCCCTAAGGCGGATCCAGGAGGGTGAGGCCAATGTGATCATAGGGACGCACGCCCTCTTCCAGGAGAAAGTTGCATTCAGCAGGCTTGCCCTCGTGATCACAGACGAGCAGCACCGCTTCGGTGTGAAGCAGAGAGAATCCCTCGCCGGAAAGGGACGGACACCTCATACCCTGGTCATGAGCGCCACACCCATCCCGCGGACCCTCGGTGTGATCTTCTACGGGGATCTCGACCTGTCCGTCATCGACGAGCGTCCCAAGAAGAGAAAGCCCGTCAAAAACGCCGTCGTGGACATTTCCTATAAAGATCAGGCGCTCCGCTTCTTCCGCAAGCAGATGGAAGAGGGCAGGCAGGTCTATGTGATCTGCCCCATGATCGAGCCGGCGGAGGAACTGGAGCTGGCAAACGTCACGGAGGAAGCGGCGTCCATGCGGAAATATTTTCCCGAATTCAAGGTCGGGCTCCTGCACGGCAGGATGAAGAACGAGGAGAAGAACCGCGTCATGGAGGAGTTTGCCGCCGGGAGCATCCAGCTCCTGGTGTCGACGACTGTCGTGGAGGTGGGCGTGGACGTCCCGAATGCCACAGTCATGCTGATCGAGAATGCAGAGCGCTTCGGGCTTGCGCAGCTTCACCAACTCCGGGGCCGGGTGGGAAGAGGCGAGTATCAGTCGTACTGCATTTTCATGGCGGGCGAGCAGTCAGAGAGCATCACGCAGCGGCTGTCCATTCTCAAGGAGAGCGACAACGGGTTTGAGATCGCCGAGAAGGATTTTGCCCTGAGAGGGCCGGGGGACCTGCTCGGGATCCGCCAGAGCGGGGACATGCTTTTTAGGCTCGCCGACCTGACCCGGGACGGGAAGATCCTGGAGAAAGCCGGGGAGGTGGCGGCTGCGGTCTGCCGGGAGGATCCTGAGCTGAAGCTTGAAGAGCACGCAGGGATCAGGCGGTCTCTCGAGGAGTATCTCAGAGCGGACAGCAATGCAATTGTACTATAAATATAGAAGCTGAATCATAAAAATTTTGTGAATAAAGCTGATAACAACTTGATTATTTATTATTTTTTGTGTAAAATGCCAATGGAACAATCGTTTTCATGTCAATTGAGGTGATCTATGAATATAGGAATCATCGCGCACAACAGCAAGCGCACTTTGATCGAAGATTTTTGTATCGCCTATAAGGGGATTCTATCCAGGCATGACATCTACGCGACGGGCACTACCGGAAGAAGGATCGAGGAGGTGACAAGCATGCACGTCCACAAGTTCCTTCCCGCATCTCTTGGCGGCGACAAGCAGTTTACGGAGATGATCGAGAGGGGAGCGATGGACCTCGTCATCTTCTTCTACAACCCCTCCATGATTGAGCCCAAGGAGCCTGATATCAAGAACGTCCTCTTTGCATGCGACCAGAACACGATTCCATTGGCCACGAATATCGCCACTGCAGAGCTTCTGATCCTTGGACTTGGAAGAGGAGATCTGGACTGGAGGCTTGAAGTCAGGAGCAGCGATATCTTATGAGAGTGATTGCGGGAAGTGCCCGCTCTATGCCAATCCGCACGATAAAAGGGATGGATGTGCGGCCCACGACAGACCGCACGAAGGAGACGCTCTTCAATATCCTCCAGACGCGCATCCCCTCCTGCAGGTTCCTGGATCTGTATGCCGGCACAGGCGCTATCGGAATCGAAGCGCTCAGCAGGGGCGCAAAGACAGCCTGTTTTGTTGAGAAGGACCGCAAGGTGCAGGCCCTGATCGAAGAGAATCTCCGATTCACAAAGCTCATTGACCGTGCTAAGATCATCAAAGGGGACGTGGCCGCCGTTCTCCCCACTTTGGAGGGCGGGGAGCCCTTTGACATCATCTTTATGGATCCTCCCTTCCGGAATGAGCTGGAGAGGAGCACTCTGGAGTATCTCTCAGGCAGTTCCATCCTTGCCGGGGACGGGCTGATTGTTGTGGAAGCGGATCCGAGAACGGATTTCTCCTATCTGGAGGAGCTTCCGCTGCGCCTCATCCGGCAAAAAGTATATTCCATGAGTTCTCATCTATTCATTGAGAAGATCAGTTAGGAGCAGATATGACCAGAGCTGGCTACCCGGGGACATTTGATCCCTGTACCTATGGCCATCTTGATATTATACACCGGGCTGCTGTGCAGTTTGACGAAGTTGTTGTCGGTGTTTTGACGAATTCGGCAAAAACTCCGTTGTTTTCTATAGAGGAACGTGTTAATATACTTAGGGATGTCACGCGCGAGATTCCCAATGTCAGCGTGAAGTCATTTTCCGGCCTGTCAGTGGATTTTGTAGTGTCCTGCCATGCCAGTATCCTCATCCGCGGACTGAGAGCGATTACGGATTTTGAATACGAGCTTCAGATGGCACAGACTAACCGGGTTCTGAATCCGAATGTCGATACGATGTTTTTGAACACGAGTCTGGAATATGCCTATCTGAGGTCCTCCACCGTGAGGGAAGTAGCCGCTTTCGGCGGAGATATTTCCCGTTTCGTCCCGCCAAGCGTGGCTGAACAGGTGTACCGTAAGCTTGGGTTGAAATAAGAATCCGCTCCGCATCGAACAGGGCGGAATGATTGAAAATGATGCACCGGCCCTGCATCAAACGATGAATGAGATAAGTCTGGAGGAGAGAGAAAGTATGAGCAGCAGAATAGAGCAGATCATCGAAGAGATCGAAGAGTATGTAGACGGTTGCAAGTTCCAGCCGCTGTCCACGACCAAGATCGTTGTCAATAAAGAAGAACTGGAGGAACTGCTCAGGGAATTGAGATTAAAAACTCCGGATGAGATAAAGAGATACCAGAAGATCATTTCCAATAAGGATGCGATTCTCGCCGACGCCCAGTCGAAGGCAGACGGAATCATCGCCAGCGCGGAGGCACGCGCCAAGGAGATGGTGAGCCAGCACGAGGTCATGCAGCAGGCCTATGCACAGGCGAACGACACGATCAACAAGGCCAATCAGCAGGCCCAGAGCATCGTGGATTCCGCCACGCAGGATGCCAATAATATTCGCTATTCCGCGATTACTTATACCGATGACATGCTGGCGAACCTGGCCAATATCCTCGGTTCCACGATTGAAGATGCCGGCCAGCGCTACAACGGCCTGATCCAGTCCCTGCAGAGCGCCTACTCGACGGTGAAGCAGAACCGCCAGGAGCTTGCCCCGCAGACGGGACAGAGTCCTGCCCCCGTGGGAGAAGGTGAGGGTGACTACTCCGGGAACTACGACACGGGGAAAGCCGATGATTTGAACGATCTTGATGATTTGGATGATCTCGACGACCTGGATGATCTCGATGATGACATTTGATTCAGGAAGGATTAGAATTTTAGGGAACGTTCGGAGACGAAGCGTTCCCTTTTTCTCTATACAAGTATACAAATAGAACAGGAGGGTGACTCAATGTCTGTATTATCCGGTATTTCCCCTGAACGGGTTTTCTATTATTTTGAGAAAATCGCATCGCTGCCTCACGGCTCCGGCAACACTTCCGCTGTCGCCGATTATCTCACAGCCTTTGCAAAGGAGCACTCGCTTGCCTGTCAAAAGGACAGCTATGGCAATGTCGTCATCTTCGCGGACGGCACACCCGGTTATGAATCTTCCAGTCCGCTTATTCTGCAGGGACATATGGATATGGTGTGTGTCAAGGAAGACTCCAGTACGCATGATTTTCTGAAGGACGGCCTTCGCCTTGCGCTTGACGGGGATGATCTCTATGCCGAAGGCACTACCCTGGGAGCCGACGACGGAATCGCCGTTGCATTTATGCTTGCGATCCTGGAAGACGACACCATCCCCCATCCTCCTCTCGACTGCGTATTCACCAGTGACGAGGAGATCGGTATGCTCGGGGCGGAGCAGTTTGATCCCTCTATTCTTCGGGGAAAGACCATGATCAACCTGGATTCCGAGGTCGAAGGAGTGCTGACCTGCGGATGCGCAGGCGGAGGGCGCGCGGATGTCATTCTTCCGATCCAGAGAGCTGCCGTGCGCGGAATTCCGCTGGTCGTCAAGATTGAGGGGCTTCTCGGGGGACACTCGGGGGTAATGATCCAGAGCGGACGGGCTTCCGCCAACAAGCTCATGGGCCGTTTCCTCTATGAGCTCCAGGATGTGGCCTCCTACTCCCTTGAGGCGATCTCCGGAGGAGAGAAGGACAATGCCATTGCGGTCATGTGCAGAGCACATCTCATCGCAGATCCCGAGGAAGTCTCCCTGATCGAGAGCTTTGCCGCTGACTTCCAGGCAGCTCTCCGAATGGAGCTGGCGGGAATCGACGACAATGTCTTAGTCTCCGTGGCGAAAGGAGAGGAGAAGCGTGTGCAGGTCCTGGATCTTGCGAGCCAGGACAAAGCGGTCTTCCTGCTTCTCCATGCCCCCCACGGAGTCAGGAGGATGCACGGGCTTCTTCCGGACACGACAGAGACTTCCTCCAATCTCGGCATTGTCCGCACCACTGCAGGGGAATTCGTCATCAGCGAGCTGGTGCGAAGCATGTTCTCTTCGGGCAAAAAAGCACTGATCGCCGAGCTCCGTTCCCTCGCCGAGTTTACGGGAGCGAGGTTCCAGCGCAGTGAAGATTATCCGGAGTGGGTCTACCGCAAGGATTCCCCGCTACGCAGCACCATGGTCCGTGTCTATGAGGACCTCTTCGGAAAGACACCGGTCCTTGAGGTCACTCACGGCGGCCTGGAATGCGGTATTTTCTACAGCCGCATCGAGGGGATCGACATCGTCTCCATCGGCCCCGATCTGAAAGATATCCACACTGCGTCCGAGAAGATGTCCATCTCCTCCGCGGCCCGCACATGGGATTATCTTATCCGGCTTCTCGCTGAATTGAAATAACGTTACTACTCACGGCCAATCTGCAATCAGGTTCCGGCTCATCATGCTTGCATGAATGAGACAGGTTCTGATTGCAGATAAGGCCTGTAACGGGAGGGGCCGCAAATAGTAACGATTGACCTTAATCATTACCGAAGGAAATTGCTTAGATTCACTGCATATAGGAAAACGAAAGCTTCTGCGCGGCAGAACATTTCGTTAACGACTATAGGTATCATTATGGAAATACAATTGTGGAAGGAACTGCTGGATCCCTATGATCAGGCAGTGTCGGAGCTGCTCGTCAAATTCCGGAATCTGAAAGAAGAGCATCGCAGAAAGAATCTCTATTCTCCGATAGAGAGCGTGAGCGGGCGCGTCAAGACCGTCTCCAGCATTTTGGAAAAAATGCAGAATAAGGGCATCTCCTTCGAGCAGATGGAGGAAGAGGTCGAGGATATCGCGGGCATTCGCATCATCTGTCAATTTGTGGAAGACATTGAGCGCGTGGCCGAGCTGATCGAGCACAGATCGGATATGGTGATCCGGAGCCGCAAGGATTATCTTGCCAACCAGAAGAAGAGCGGTTACCGCTCCCTGCACCTCATCGTGTGGTACACGGTACAGACCATTGACCGGCCCAAGACCCTTCAGGTGGAGATCCAGATCCGGACGATGGCGATGAACTTCTGGGCGACGACAGAGCATTCGCTCCAGTATAAGTATAAAGGGAGCATTCCCCCTCATGTGGTCGAGAAGCTGACCCGGGCCTCTGATGCCATTGAACTCCTGGACCAGGAGATGTCCCAGGTGCGGGCAGAGATCATGGATGCCCAGATCGACAGCCAGATCGAGACCAATCTCGTGAAAGACATCCTGCACAGCATCGAGAATCTGTACCGCCTGGACAATAAGCGCGAAGTCGTGAAGATCCAGAATGAGTTCTACCGGATCTTCTCCCAGCACAACCTGGAGGAGCTGGAGCGCTTCCGCCGGCAGCTCGATATCATCGCCGAGGGCTCCAGGGCCCAGTCCGTTGACACAAAAGAAACATCATTCATCCGAACATGAGGAGCTGAGCATACATCCATGTGGAAATCAAAAAAAGGGGAGTGGGGATATTTCCGTGCGCAGAAGCGGAGGAGGCTGGTAATCACCTTAGTCTGCTTCGCCATCCCCATCCTGATCCTGGTGACAAGTTATCTGTATTTCGGGACGAGGCGGAATGTCCTAACCATCGTCGCTATGGTCGGGCTCGTGCCGGCTTCCATGTCCCTGGTAAACCTGATCATGTTTCTTCTTCGGAAATCCCTTCCGGAGGAGGAGTACCGCGCGATTTGCGAACACGAGGGGACACTCACCGTGGCCTATGAACTGTACCTGACCTCAGAGAAGCAGAATGCCCTCGTGGACGCAATTGCCATCTGCGGGAATGAGCTCATCGGACTTGTGACGGATCCAAAGACGGACAAACGCTTCGCCCAGGATCATTTAAAGAAAATGCTGCGGGCAGACGGATTCTCTGTCTCAGTCCATATGATCGGGGATACCGGCAAGTTCCTCGAGCGCATGGATTCCCTGAATGCACACGCGCAGGACCTGCGCTCGCAGGTCAAGCACAGGCCCCGGGAGGGCTATGACGGGTATGGACATGAGGACCTGATTCGTCATTTCTCCCTCAACTATTCTCTCTGATTTTTTAGTAGAAGCGATGGAGTCTTTGACAGTCACTGCCCGGGAGGGCGGACAGAGAATCGACAAATTTCTGAAGAAGTATCTCAATGAGGCGCCGCCGTCCTTTGTCTATAAAATGCTGCGGAAGAAGAACATCACCCTCAACGGGAAGCGGGCAGACGGCAGCGAGCGCATCGGGGAAGGGGATGTGATCTGCCTGTACCTGAGTGAGGAAACGATTGCAAAATTCCGGAGCGGACAGGAATACGGCAGCGGCAGGCCTCATTTTCCGGAAGTGATCTATGAAGACGAAGATGTGCTCTTTCTCAATAAGCCGCCCGGGCTCCTGACCCAGCCGGCGAAGAGAGGAGATCTCTCAGTGGCATCGCTTCTCCCGGACTACCTCGCCCGGGAAGGGAAGCTCGAAGCAGGGGAGCTGCGGGCCTTCCGGCCGGCACCTCTAAACCGCCTGGACCGCAACACCAGCGGCCTCGTACTGTGCGGGACTTCCCTGAGGGGCTCCCAGGAGCTCGCGGCCCTGATCGCGGGGCGCGGGGTCAGGAAGGAATACCTGGTGATCGCGGCCGGAGAACCCTCCCCCGGAATCTATCGGGCCTTCGGCCGCAAGGACGCGCAGAAGAATCAGATGATGGTCTCAGACCGACCGGAAGCGGGTGCCAGGCAGATGCTCACCGGCATCTCCGTTCTTGCACATCGCGGTGCCTATTCGCTCCTGAGAGTGGAGCTCATCACCGGGAGGAGCCATCAGATCCGGGCCCATCTGGCCTTTCTCGGCTGTCCCGTGGCAGGAGACCCGAAATACGGATCCCGGGCGCTCAACCTGGCTCTGCGGGAGCAGCATCACATTGCGCGGCAGATGCTGCACGCGGAGAGGGTGACGTTTCCGGCGGATTGTGGTACATTAGAACAGCTGGCAGGCAGGCGGTTCAAAGCGGCCGTGCCGGAGGATATGCAAAGATTCATCAGACAAGAACTGAAAGCGGATTATGGCGACGTGGAAATCGAGAGGGCTCCGGGGTTCGACGCTGGAGGAGCTGATCAACCAGACAATTGAACACTATCGGGAACAGGGGCTTGCCCTGATTCAGAAGGTTCCGACGCCGATCACGCCCATCAACATTGAGAAAGAGACGCGCCATATCACTCTGGCCTATTTTGACCAGAAGAGCACGGTCGACTACCTGGGCGTGGTGCAGGGCATCCCGGTCTGCTTCGACGCAAAGGAATGCGCGGCAGACACATTTCCCCTGGCGAACGTCCATGAACACCAGGTGCGCTTCATGGGAGATTTTGAGAAGCAGCAGGGGATCTCCTTCCTGCTGCTGCACTTCACCTCCCGGCAGGAATTCTACTACATGCCCTATGCGGAATTGATGGAATTCTGGAGGCGCATGGAATTCGGAGGACGGAAGAGCTTCCTGATCTCGGAGCTGGATCCTGCGTATTTCCTGGACGTTCGGAATGACTGGATGCTCCCGATCCTGGAAGGCATCCAAAAAGACCTCAACGCCCGTGAATCTGACCAGAATGAATAGCAGGAGACTGATGCGATGAAAACACTTATGATCCACACCCCCGAGGGCTTCCGTGATCTCTACGGGAATATGGAGCTGCAGAAGAGATCCCTTATGGAGAAGCTTCGGGAGATCTTCCTGAGCTACCGCTTCGAAGAGATCGAGACGCCGACCGTGGAATACTTTGACGTGTTCGGCTCGGATGTGGGGACGACCCCGTCCAATGAATTGTACAAGTTCTTCGACCGGGACGGCAACACGCTGGTGCTGCGTCCGGATTTCACCCCCTCCGTGGCCAGGGCAGTGGCGATGCATTTTTCTCCGGAGGAAATGCCTTACCGTCTCTTCTATCAGGGGAGCACCTTCGTGAATTCCCAGGAATACCAGCTCAACCTGAAGGAGCAGACACAGATGGGCGTAGAGCTCATCGGTGACGGCTCCGTTGAGGCCGATGCGGAGATCCTCAATCTGACCTGTGACCTGCTTCTTGCTGCGGGCCTCTCCGAGTTCCAGGTCTCAGTGGGCGACAACAATTATTTCAAATCACTCGCCCAGGATTCCGGCCTCGATGAGGAGCGGATCGAGGAGGTCCGCCAGCTCATATCCAACAAGAACTTTTTTGGTGTCGCCGAGCTTCTCACTGACAGCCATACGCCGGAGGCTATCCGGCAGGCATTTATAAAAATGCCGCAGCTCTTTGGCGGCAGCGAGATTCTCGATGAGGCAGAGCTTCTGGCGGCAAATGACGGTGCCAGGGGCGCCATAGAGCGCCTCCGCAAGATCGGCGG
>CADCQE010000192.1 GCA_902803505.1 uncultured Lachnospiraceae bacterium
CTGGTCCTCTGCAGTGCCTCATTGGTATCATTCAGTCGGGTGTTGAGATCGTAGACCATCCACTGGGAGGTCCTGACCGAGGAATCCAGCGGATCCAGGAGCGCATTCAGATCCCGCAGGTCCTGCAGCGAAACGTCCACGCCGTTAAAAATGACCTGCCTGGTCTCGTCGAGTTTGCGCTTTCCCGTTGCCAGTTCATCCAGGACCTCATTGGTCCTGTCAAGCTGGGAAGACATATCGACGACATTGTCCATAATGGCTTCCACACTGTCCATCATGGCGTTGGAATTATCACGGAACTTGTCCTTGAGTTCCTTCAGGTCTTTGATCTTGGAAAGGTCTCCCACCGTGACCGGTGTCATGATCATCATCACGCCCATAGACTCAAAGCAGTCTGTTCCGAACCGGGCAATGAAATGGCCTTCCTTGCCGGGTAGCGCTTCAAAACCGATGCCGCTGTAATTACCGAAGCTTGCCTCCATGGAATCCGGTGCGTCAATGGAGTAGACATCGCTCGTATCCATGGGGATCAGAACGAGCAGGATCATATTGTCCTGCATGTATTTCGAAACCTTTTTATTCGGGATCGCGTCGACGTCGATCTCCACAGTGCCGGAAGCACCCCCGACGCGTTCCGGTGCCGTCTCTATTCCGTTGACCTTATAGGAGACCTGAAAAGTCCACGGCAGTTCAACAGTCTCCGGATCCATCGAACCTTGGAAATACAGCTTTCCGCCCTTGTCGGGGCGGTGCCAGGTGACCATATCTTCCTGCACAGCGGGGTCCTGATGATCGGTCATATTGGTGATCTCCCGGTAAGCGCCATGGTCAGTATAAGTATCCCCCGTAGTGAACCGGATCTCTTTCACGACATTGACTTTATCAATGCCGCCCGCATAGTCCATATTGACATAGAGCTTTTCACTGACATCCGCGCCTGCGGCAGCATAAACCGTCGTGCTCCAAAGTCCCGATATTGCCATGGCTGTACTCAGAAGGGCTGCTGCATGCCGCTTTATCATGTTTCGTCCTGTTTTGTTCATAGCTGCCCTCCTTTCTGTTGTTCTGATCCCGCAGCTGATTCCTGCTGGCTCATTTCTGCTCCCGCTTCTTTATTAAGGGAGCTTTCCGTTACTGATATCTCACCGCCGGGATCGCCTTCAGCCTTTTCCAGGATCGTTTCCCTGACTGCTGTGATTCCCTCACTTAGAAGTTCCCGCTCTTTCTGGATGCCTTTTTCCAGGAGTTCCCGCCGCTGCCTGTGCCTTTCTTTCATAGTCGTGACGATAAAACGGTCTATGATCTGCAATACCGCCGGCATCAGAGTCGTCACGAAAAAGACCGAAAAGATCGCGCCTCGCCCGACCAAATGGCCCACCTCACGGATCGCCGGGCTGGTGGAGATAAAGAAGACTGTATAACCGCAGACGGTAAGGATGCTGCCCGAGGTGATGATCGAAGGAAAGCTGATCCGCGTCATCTCGACAGCCGCCTTGCCCTTATCCGGTTCCTTTTTGCGTATATGGCCGTAATTATCGATGCTGAGGATCGCATAATCAATGGTGGATCCAAGCTGCACGCAGGAAACGACCGCGTATGCGATAAAGATCAGCTCCCTGCCCTGCAGGTAGGGGAAAGTCATATTGAGGTAGATCGCAGCCATGATAGGTATCATTGCAGCGATCGGGATGACCGGGGAACGGAAGGAGATCGCAACGACCAGGAAAATGCATATGATCGCCATGTTGTTGACCCTGGTGTAGTCATAGTTCAGGATATTCTGCATATCCATGGTGGTAGGGGTATTGCCGGCAACATAAGCATCCTCACCATAGTATTTCCTGATGATGGATTCTACTTCCAGGGCATACCTATAGCCCGCCTCGCTCTCCGGCTTGGTCCGGATGTAGATCAGGAGCCTTGCAAACCCATCCTTATGAAACATTTCAGTGAGACTTCGCGGCAGGATATCCTCATACATACCTTCGGGAAGATAGGCAGACATTCCCATGACCTTACGGACATAGGATCTTTCTTCAAGCTCGTCCACCAATTCCTTTTCCTTTACGCGGTCTTCATCGGGAAATATCGCCACGATCAGGTTTGACCTGCCGAATTTTTCATTGATCTCCTGCGTATGCTGATAGATCGGCATCCTCTCACCGGTACTTGTGGCATCCGGCCCGTATCGGAAATCGTTGAGACTCTGGGAGATAAACAGTCCCGGTGCCAGTACCAGCACGATCACGAGGACAAAAGGACTGATCCTGCGGACCGCTTTGGCGAAGAAGGTGAAATCCGGGAACAGATCCTTATGGCGAAAACGGTCGATCGTATCAGAAAACAGGAGCAGAAGCGCCGGCATGAAAAAGATCACCATCAACAGGGAACAGATGATGCTCTTGGACATGACAAAACCCAGATCCAGGCCGATCTTGAACTTCATGAGCACCAGCACCACAAAGCCAAAGTATGTCGTCAGAGAGCTTGCCAGCACTGTACGGATGGTCGTGGCAAGGCCCGCCTTCAGTGCCGGGATCTTTTCGAGGCCTTTTTCCTTTTCACGCTCATAGGTATCCAGAAGGAAAATGGAATAGTCCATCGACGTTGCCATCTGCAGGACGACCATGATATTGTTGGCAATATAGGAAATGTTGCCCAGGATGATATTGGTTCCTTTATTGAGAGCGACTGCCGCACCGATGACCGTCAGGAAAATGACAGGCTCAAAATAAGATGTAGTCGTCAGCAGGAGAATGATCGTCAGCAGGACAGTCGAAATCCCGAGGACCATATTCATTTCCTTTTCAACCGTCTCCTCCGTGGACTTATTGGTCGGAGCCATACCAACGATATAGCCGCGGTCCCCGATGATCTCCTCGATCCCGTCTATCGCCCGGTGGGTGCGTTTGGAAGTGTCGCCTTCTACAAAAGTGATATCCATGACAGCACATCCGTCACGGTAATAGTCTCCGATCGCATCAGTATCCAGGAACTCTGAAGAAGAATAGATAGAATTGGTCAGATCACACCAGATCACCTGATCCACGCCGTCTACTTGTTCGATGCGGTCTTTATAGTCCTTGGCCTCGTAGATCGTCACATCCTTCAGCATCAGACGTCCTGTGCCGGGATATCCGAACGTATCCCGCATCCTTTCGATCGCGATCTTCGAAGGGGAATCCTCCGGCAGATAGATCGTCAGATCGTAATTGACCCCCACGAATCTGGAAATATACAGGCAGAGCACAACAAGCAGGACCACAAAAACGGCAATGCCCTTATTGTGATCCACGATGATATCCGCTATATTTCTTTTTCTCCTCGATCTGCCATTCATGGCTTTTAAATGCGTATATCCGGAATGCGGATTCCTTTCGCTCCTCCCGCCATCTAAATTTACAAAAAGTGCACTTCAATGCCAAGAATCAAAAAAAGCCGTGTGCCTAAAATTTAGGCACACGACCAAATATGTTTAAATCTTTTTTACTGTCTGAAGGCAGCGGATAATGCTCTGTTCAACTCCGCAAAACGGAACCACTCTCCTCACAGCGCCGGATCAGTTCCTCCGCCTGGTCTTTCTTCAGTTCAAAGATACGGCGGAAGTACCTTATCGCATCCTCATTCATTCCATTCTCGAGCCAGTCGGTCACGATTCCAAAACATTCACATTTATAATAACGGATGATCATTTCCCTGTCTTCAGGGTTCAGTTTTCTGTCCGGGAACACGGATGCGATATATTGTTTTACCGCATATTCTGACAGCTCCCAGATGAACTGCTCATACAGATTACGGTTAATGGAATTGTATATGTGCATGACGATCCGACGGTTCTCGATCGCCATCTGAATGGCAGCTTCCACACAATCCTCGAAGGAATCAAAGCTCGGATATTTCCGCAGCATCCGATCCATGTCATCCTTGATGATCTCCATCAGCAGGGTGGGAATATCCTGATAATGATAATAAAAGGTATTGCGGTTGATACCGCAGTCCTGCGCGATGTCCTTTACCGTGATCCGACTCATGGGCCGCTCATCCAGCAGCTTCACAAATGAAGCCTTGATCGCCCGCTTCGTAAAATCCGCCATATTCTGCCCTCCTGTCCGCTACAGTATACCATGGAATGAGAAGGCGTGGATACAATAACTTGATAAGGGTCTGCCAAGCAGACCTTGCCGCTCGACAATACCGAGCTTATGCAAGCATAGCTCGTTATTGCCTTCGCGGCAGGTTTCTGCCTGGTTACTTCTCTCTGCATATCTTTATCACATGTTTCTCAAAATCATAGGTATAGATGTTGTCTGACAGTCTCTCTTCTTTTTCCACCACGGTGCGGTTGATCTCCTTGACTACCCAGCGGAGCGCCTGGATGTTATCTACTTTGTTCCGCGGACGCAGGATGACTTCGTGGATCGATGAGGGAAGGATGTAAAAGTCCTTTCCATAGAGACGCCGCATCCGGTCCATTACCTCCGGGACCAGCATGATGGCAGCCCCGTAATAGCGGGATGCATTGCTCAGGACGATCGTACCGTCATCCCTCACTGTTCCGTCTGCTGCCATGTCCAGATCCAGTTTCTGCATGGTCTCCCTGTCATCCCGGCCCTGCTCCGCAATAGCTTCCGCTACCAGGGTATCCAGTGCCCGGAACCACATTGGGGTGATACGTTCCATATTTTCCAGCGCGATCGAATGCAGCTGTTCGATGCCGACATGGTAATCCCGCAGCATATTGCGGGTGATCGCAGTCGAATAGGTCCCATCCTTAAAGGAAACATATACATGATACGTCACCGCCAGATCTTCGATCAGTTTGAAGGCTTTGTCCTCAAGATAAGGCCGATTACTCTCGTAGTTGATCAGACGCGGAACGATCTTGTCCTTTACTTTTTCAAACTGTTTCACTGCTCCTGCCTTGCGCATCAAAGGGTCGAGTATGAACTCGTCGGACTCATGGAACTCTGTCCGACAGGACGCGATATCACCCAGTACGAGATCGATCGGCATGCCGGAAGCATAAGATGCATAGTAGTCCTCGAGAATAATACTCGGAGATAACAGGCATCCTGGTTCTTCGATGATCAGCGAATCCAACGGGTCTTCTCCGACTTCACACACTTTGGAGAGCTTTACGTTTCCGTTTTGAAAATGATCCGGAAGACAGGAATGGATATGATCGCAGACATAGGATTTGAAAGTGGAATAATTCATAGTTTTTGACATGGACAGTTCTCCTTATACGCATTGTAAATACAGGTCCGGAATATAAAATACACAGACCAAAACATGACCGGCTCTGTGCCGGCTCTTTTCTGCCCTTTTACTCAGGATAATAAGGAAACCATCGCAGAAGTTTCGAAACACCCAAGATATCACATTCGAATTGAAGATGGGTTTACAATACAGAAAAAAGCGGCAGCTGTCAATACTGCTGCCGCTTTTCGTATAATTTTCTTTGTATATTTCTTTTATCGGAATTCAGCCGTAAGATCATTGACGATCTCCCCCGCTATGATCAGGCCGGCGACAGAAGGCACGAATGCTGCGGAACCGGGAATGCTTCTCCTGCCTGGAGATCCCGGATCTGTGATCTCATCCCGGGCATCCGTCTGCGTCTGCAACGGCATTTCCTTCGAAAACACCACTTTCAAGGAATCGATCCCCCGTTTTCTGCATTCATGCCGCATGACCTTTGCGAGCGGACAGACCGAGGTTTCATAAATATCCGCCACTTCAAATGCTGCGGGATCCCTCTTATTGCCGGCGCCCATGGCGGAGATCACCGGGACTCCGGCGGCTTTTGCCTTCGTTATGATGGCCAGCTTTCCGGTCACGGTATCGATAGCATCCACGACATAATCATACAGCCGGAAATCAAACTGATCTGCTGTGCCCGGCAAAAACATGGTCCTGTGCGCTGTCACCCTGCATTCCGGCGATATCTCAGCCACACGCGCGGCTGCTATATCCGCCTTGTACATTCCCACCGTGCTCTCGAGGGCAATGATCTGCCGGTTGATATTGGACAGGGCTACCCGGTCATGATCCACCAGGTCCAAAGCGCCGATCCCGGACCGTGCCAGCGCCTCCACCACATAGCTCCCGACGCCGCCGATCCCAAAGACCGCGACCCTGCTTTCTGCCAGTTTCTTCATTGCCTCTCTTCCGTAGAGAAGCTCTGTCCTTCCAAAACGTCCCGATATATCCATGGGCCTCACTCATTCAAGATATCCGATTTCTACTGTCCGATGCCCGGTACACTCTTTTGCGTATTCACAATATCTCATAATTATTAAATTGGCAATATGTTTCATGCCTTTACAACAGACAGTTGCCAAACAATATTGACAAGTGACCGCAAGTCGCTACAAAATACTCTATAAGCTTATATATAAGAGACACTTTGCAGTTCATGACGGCTGCGTCTTTACAGAGATACTCCTTTATTAAGAGGAACGTTCAATGATTTATAATGAAATGATCACACTTAAGAATGGCAGAAAATGTATCCTCCGAAACGGTACGGAACAGGACGGACAGGCTTTGCTTGATATCTATATTCTGACCCATTCGCAGACCGACTATCTGCTTTCCTACCCGGATGAAGCCACGATGACAGCGGAGCAGGAGGCACAGTTTTTAAAGGATAAAACGGAAAGCCCGAACGAGATCGAGATACTCGCAGAGATCGACGGTATCGTTGTCGCATCAGCCGGGATCGGATGCGCGGGCACAAAAGCCAAAGTAAAGCACCGGGCTGAGTTCGGCATCAGTGTGGACCGGGCTTTCTGGGGGCTTGGGATCGGACGCGCACTCACAAATGCATGCATCGCATGTGCCAAAAATGCGGGCTATGCCCAACTGGAGCTGGATGTCGTTGCAGACAATAAAAATGCCCTCGCCCTCTATGAGGACGTGGGCTTTGTGGAGTACGGGCGAAATCCCAAGGGATTCCGCTCCCGCCTGTCCGGATGGCAGGAACTGGTGCTCATGCGGCTCGATCTGGAAACATAAATATGAAATCAGATATTCGTGGAAAGGTATCCATAGTGCCTGCCGGCTTCACGAAACCCCAGTTTTTCATACATTTCTTTCGGAGTATCTTCCGCAGCCGCATGCAGGAAGACGACATTGCCCGCAGCCTCCTGTACCGCATGCTTCAGGAGCGTCGTTGCAATGTGCCTGCGCCGGCAGTCCTCATCCACGATCAGTCCGTCCACGCAGGTGTATCCATTCGAAGAATAAAAATGATAAGCACCGACCAGCTTTTCACCGATATATGCGCCCCTGAAATCCAGATACTCATATAAATGATCCATACTGCGTACGGCAAAGTCCTCGCCGTAGACCGGTCCGAAATGCTTCAGTTCTATTTCCTTAAGATCTTTATATGTCGGGGCTTTTATTTCGATCTCATCATTCACCGCCCAGTCATCTGCGCTGCCCGAAAGCTGCATGGTGAGCGTAATGCTTAAGGGAAGCCCGAAATCATCCGCAAGCGGATGATCCCCCTCCAGCTTTATGAAATGATCTCCTCTTTCCCTCTGAAATTCCAGGGCGCGCCCAAACTCTTCCTTCGTCGGCTGCGCGGAATACTCAAAGCAGTTATGATCGTACTTATCGGGAAGCTCATTATCTTCCCAGCGTTTCATATGTTCAGAAAAAGATCTCCTGACGGAAAAGATCATGGCCATTTCCTCTTCCGTGCTGCGGATCGACGGGGGAGGGTCTATCAGTTCTATTCTCTCGATCTCTCTGTCTCTTATTAGATAGTCACAGATCTGAAGACACTCCGCGTCCACGCCGAACTCACTGAAACTGTACTCAAACGAATTATGGGTAGCCCATCCTTCAAAAGTACTGCCGTCATTCACAAAGACTTTGACCTTCTTATCATTATAATCGGAAAGATTCATCATATTACAGTTGCTCTTCTTTCAGGCCGGTATTACATGCCGATGGGTATGTTTTCTTCCTTATTCTGCCTCTGCTCCCGCATGCGCATGCGCGATGGACACCGCGGATCATCCCGATACATTTTTCAGTACGTGCTGCAGAGTGGCTTTCATGCCAGGGATATCCAGTGGCTTTGCGATATGCCCGTTCATCCCGACTTCCTCAGCTTTCTTTATATCCTCCTGAAAGGCA
>CADCQE010000193.1 GCA_902803505.1 uncultured Lachnospiraceae bacterium
ACAGCGCCCTCACTCTCGCTGTCGGCCGCCTGGGATTCTGTATCCATCCCGTCAGTCTCCGCCGGGACAGGGTCCTCTTCCATTCCCACTTCCACCAGAGCATCATTCTGCCCGGGAAGAGCTGCTTCATCCGGGAGATCCTCCTCATCAGGTATTGCATCAACATATTCGAAAGCCTCGGCGGAAGTCTCCTTAGAAGCATCCATATCACTGTCTTCGACAGCCTCGGCTATCATTTCATCCACTTCTTCCCCATCCGCCTTCAATGCCGGCTCAGCATCCTCCATCGGGGCACTCTCATCGAACGCTTCCTCAAAAGTGACTTCTTCACTCACTGATGGCATCTCTTCAGCAAATGCCGTTACAGGGGCTGATGTGGCAAACAATGTACAGGCGATCAGCAATGATACGATTCTTTTTGCTCTCATTTTTTCTCCTTTCACTGTTTGATACTGTCCCATCCAGAGTTGACAGGATTCACCCGTTTACATCTTTGACTCCGGACTTCGTGAAGCGCAGGACGCGGTCGCAGATGGACAGCGCTGCTTTCCGGTGAGTGACAATCACTACGGTCTTGTCCGTCAGGGCGCGGAGGTTCTGCAGAAGGCGCTGTTCGGTCAGGTCATCCAGAGCGCTGGTGGATTCGTCCAGCAGCAGCACCGGACTGTCTGCGAAGACCGCCCGCGCAATGGCGATGCGCTGCATCTGCCCTTCAGAGAGCCCGGTGCCGCGCTCGCCCAGCACCATATCCAGGTCCTCCACAAATTCGTCCGCACAGGAGATCCAAAGTGCCCTTCGGAGTCTTTCTTCATTCCCGGCACCGCCGGGATCCGCAAAGCTCACAACCTCCCGGATCGTGCCGTTCATCAGAGCATTCCCCTGCGGAACATAAGCAAAGAGTCTGCGCCAGGAGGCATCCAGCGGAATATCCCCCTCGGCACTCATCAGAATGCGCTCACCGCTGTTCAGAGGGTACATGCACATCAGGAGCTTCAGCACCGTGCTCTTCCCGCACCCACTGTGCCCTGAAAATGCGACGTATTCGCCCTTTCTGATCTCAATGGAAATGCCGTCAAGCACCACGGGAGCCGAGTCGTCCGTTTTATAGGTGAAATAAGCGTCCCGCAGGCAAAGACCGGAAAAAGACCTTTTGTAAAAATCGCGAACCTCGTCAGCAGCCCGTGCATTTTCTTCCTCCGCAAAGGTCTCGATCTCCATCAGGCGCTCGGCGCTGGCGAGCATGGCATAATACCGAGGAAGGTATCCGCTGATGCTGACGAAGGGGCCCTCAATCTGACTGATCAGCTGCATGATCGCAGTCAAGGTGCCGTAAGTTACGGTGCCGTTCAGGATGCCGTAAGCGCAGTACACCACGCCGAGAAGATACATCCCCCGCATCGCAACACCGAAGCCGATGTTCGCCACGTTGGAAAAGCGGATCCTGCGCATCCGGGCCGCCTTGTGGCAGTCCATGGCATCCCCCGCAGCCCGGCTTGTCTGCTCCTCCGCCACGAAGGATTTGATCATCATCAGACTTCCGATGTGCTCCTGAAGAAAGACCCGCAGCCGCCCGTCGCTCTCTTGAATGTTCTTGTGGAGGCGTTTGAGAATGCCCCGGAAGGCATAGGCGAACACGCATAACACCATCCCGCCCGGGACGAGAATCACCGCAAACATGTGATCCAGAGCTATGACCATGATGACCGCAGAGATCAGGCGGACGATGGTGCCTGTCAGGCCCGGCAGTATCTCGACGATCCCGTTGGAGACCACAGTGGTGTCATTGGTCAGGCGGTTGAGCCACTCGGCCGTATGCGTTGCGGAGACAATGCTGTATTCCTTCCGCAAAATCTTGTCGGTCAACCGCTGCTTGAAGCGGTTCTCGATATCCGCCTTCGCCAGCTCCTGCAGCCAGCGGATGACGGCAGCGAGGCTGATCTGCAGAAGCACCAGGGCAATGATCAACAGGACATAGTGCCAGAAACCTCCGCTGTCCTGCCCCACCGCGCTGTCCACAATGTTCCTCAGCAGCAAGGCGTAGAGAACACCAAGGCCTCCGCTCACGCCCTGAATCAGTATCAGTACCAGTACATAGTTTTTATTTTTTCCGGTACCCCGCCAGAGCCACCGCACTGCGCTGTCCTGCTGTCCCGCTTTCATTTCTCTTCTTTCTCCGAGCACAATCCCTGACATAAATATAAATGAAGCGAAGTAAGGGATGCAACTTTTTTTCCAACGCAAAGGAATTGAAATGGCTTGATGATTTGCATTAAGAATGCGATGGAAATTCGTGCACGATTCCGATATTGCGAAGCTTTGGATTTCTTTTCTATACTGAGTGCACCCTCCATGGAGAACCCGAATCGATGAGGAGGAACTGCCATGTATCTACAGAGTTTCTTTGTCCTTACTCTCTGCGCCTCCGCGGCCTTCTGCGATGTCCGCACCGGGAAGATCAGCAACGCATTCGCCCTTGCGGGAATCTGCACGGGCCTCTGTCTCTCCCTGAGCGGCACGGTCCCCGCAGCAGCGGGCGATGCAGTCCTGCCCGCCCCTCCGGCGTCTCTTGCCGCTCTTGCTCCGGGAACTCACATCCTGTCCCTGACCGGACTCCCCGGAAGCATCCTTGGCGCAGGGATTCCTCTTCTCTTCGGGTTCCCTCTTTTTCACATCCGGGCGCTGGGAGCGGGAGATGTAAAGCTGCTGATGGCGGTGGGCTCCATCATCGGGAGCAATGCCATCCTTCCGTTTCTGATGGCATGCATCGTATGCGGCGCTGCCATTGCCCTGCCGATCCTCATCGCAGGCAGGGACCGCAAAGCGCGCTTTCACTTTTCGATACCGATTCTGATGGCCGCCATGCTCTATGCAGGGGGACTCATCCACTAGGCGCCTGACAATTCTATCGTCGCGAGCGAAACGATCTGCTATGCAGAAGCATTCGTTTCCCTATATGCAGTTGATCTAAGCAATTGCCTTCAGCAATTCCTAAGGTGAACCGGTATATGGAGCAAGCCGGAGACTGCAGACTATGTTAGGTCTGATACATTAGGAGGACCATATGCGCAGACAGATATTAGCAGTAATGGATTCAGAGGAGTCCTATGCGATCCGCTTCATGGAGCATGTCAACAGGAAGAAGACGACGCCCTTTGAGGTCCATGCATTTACCGATAAAGAGAAGCTGCGGGAATATGCTGCGAATCACAGGGTGGAGATCCTGCTGATCTCCGAGCACGACCTGGAGGAGGGCTGTTCCTATCCGGCCGGGCAGATCGTCGTGCTGTCCGACCGCAGCGACCAGGGCGGCCTCTACCCGAATGTCTGCAAATACCAGGCCTCCTCCGCCGTCATGCGTGAGGTGATGGAGGTGTACGGGCGCCAGGCAGAGGACTCGGAGAGTACTGCCGGCGCAGTCATCAAGCCGCCTATGAAGATCATTGGAATCTTCTCTCCCGTCGGGCGCTGCGGCAAGACCGCATTTGCCCTCTCTCTCGGCCAGTGCCTCGCTAAGTCCAAAGCCGCCCTTTATTTCAACTTCGAGACAGACAGCGGGCTGCGGCCGCTCCTCAGGGGAACCTGGGACAGAGATATCAGTGATCTCATTTATTACATGCGGCGCGGGGACCGGAGCCTTGCGGTCCGGCTCCTGCCTCTCATCCGGGAGCTGGGATCGCTGGGAATCGTCCCTCCCTGTCCCTCTCCTGCTGAGCTGTACGGCGTGGAGACAGAAGAATGGCACCGCCTCTTCGAGAGCCTCAGGCGGGATTCCTCCTATGAAGCCCTCATTCTCGATCTAGGCGAACTGCCTCTCTTCAACCCTGAGATCCTGGACGAATGCGACCTCATCTACATGCCTGTTAAGAATGACGAGACCGCGAGAGCCAAGATCTCTCAATTCGAGGAGGAGCTGCGCTATCGGGATCTCGATCTTCACCCCCGGACCCGCTATCTGCAGATTCCGCAAGTCAAGCTGCCTGCCTCTCAGGGGAGATGGCTGGAGAGGCTGGCCTATGGGCCCGTCGGGCATTATGCGGAGGGGTGCATCAGCAGAGACGGGCTTTGATCTTATCGTGCGTCCGCGGTGTATCCGGAGGACACGAATCGCTGAGGAGGAACTGCCATGACACAGCAGCAGTACCAGGAGCGCTACGAGCAGCTTAGGGCAAAGCTCATGGAGGAGCTGGAGACCAGGGGCGACGCGGAGGACGACGAGATTCTCAGCATGATCGACGAGCTTGTGCTGACGGATGCTGCAATTCCACGGCTCTCGGTCTCCGAGCGGCTCAGGATCGGGCGGGAGATCTTCTATTCCGTGCGGAGGCTCGACATCCTGCAGGACCTGGTGGACGACAAGAGTGTCACGGAGATCATGGTGAACGGGCCAAACCGCATTTTCATAGAACAGAACGGGCGGATCCGGCAGTGGGAGCGCTCATTCTCTTCCAGAGAGAAGCTGGAGGATGTCATTCAGCAGATTGTGGGAAAATGCAACCGGGTCGTGAATGAACAGAATCCCATTGTCGATGCCAGGCTCGCAGATGGGAGCCGCGTGAATGCCGTGATCGCCCCCATCGCACTGGACGGGCCGATTCTCACAATCCGGCAGTTTCCGGAGAAGCCGATCACGATGGAGAGCATGATTGAGTCCGGCAGCATCTCCGAAGAGGCCTCTGCGATGCTGCGGACCCTTGTGGCTGCCGGTTACTCCATGATCATCGGAGGAGGAACCAGCGCCGGGAAGACGACATTTCTCAATGCCCTGTCTAATGCCATTCCGCCCACCGAGCGGATCATCACGATTGAAGACAATGCGGAGCTGCAGATTCAGGGGATCAGCAATCTGGTCCGGCTGGAGGCAAAGAGCGCCAATATGGAGGGCGGCAAGACCATCACCATCCGCGACCTGATCAAATCCGCACTCCGCATGCGGCCGGACCGGATCATTGTCGGAGAGGTCCGGTCCGAGGAAGCGGTGGATATGCTGCAGGCCTTCAATACGGGGCATGACGGATCCTTGTGCACGATCCACGCCAACAGCTGTGAGGACATGCTCTCCAGGCTCGAGACCTGCGTCCTCATGGGATTTTCCCTGCCCTTGCCTGCGATCCGCAGGCAGATCGCCTCCGGGGCGGACATGCTGGTCCATCTGGGCCGGCTGCCGGACCGCTCCCGCCGCGTCCTGGAGATCGCAGAGGTTACCGGCATGGAGAAGGACGAGGTGGCGCTCAATTCTCTCTTTCGCTGGAATGACAGCCGCAAGGTGCTGGAGCGCTGCGGCACGCTGCACAGAAGACTAAAGCTTGAGCGGCGGGGATATACGCTGCCCGAAGACCAGTAATATGTGGAAGGGACAAGAGGTTATCCTATGGCGGCGGCAGGCAAAGATCATGACAGTTCAAAAAAGCAGATCACAAAGCGCATTCCGGAAAGGGGAAGTCACGGGAGAGCCGCTGTGTCGAAAGGCCCTATGCCTGATTACAGGGTCTATGATCTGAATGCAAAAGAGAAGGCTGTCTGCATCCTGGAATATGCCGCTGCCGCCGCCGCGATCGTTTATCTCTTCTATAACCGATGGATTCTGTTCCCTTTTCTGCTGCCGGGACTGATTCCCTGGCTGAAATACTGTGCAGATAAAAAAGCGGAGGAGCGCAGGAAGAAGCTCACCTACGACTTCCGGGAGGCCCTTGATTCTCTGACTGTCTCCCTGAAGGCGGGGTATTCAGTGGA
>CADCQE010000194.1 GCA_902803505.1 uncultured Lachnospiraceae bacterium
GTTCAATGTACTGCGTGCCCGAAGCGGGCGACGTTGACTCCTTTCATTGCGGCCTCATGGGAGATCGGCCGCACAGCCTCTCTCTGAGAGGGGGCTGTTTTTATTTTTCGTTTCTTCTGATAAACTCCACGGCCAGGGCCATATATCCCTTGCTGCCCCGGTTGACGCGGTCATAGACCACGCCGGGGATGCCGTGGCTGGGCGCCTCGGAGAGGCGGACGCTGCGCGGGATCACCTCGGTGTAGACCTTATCGCCCAGAAACTTTCGCAGCTCGTTTGCCACCTGCGTTGTGAGATTGGCGCGGGCATCATACATGGTGAGCACAATGCCCTCGATGCCCAGGCGTTTATTCAGATGCTTGGAGCACATCTTGATGCTCGTCAGCAGGTCTGCGATTCCCTCCAGCGCGTAGTATTCACACTGCATGGGGATCAGAACGCTGTCCGCCGCCACCAGAGCGTTGACGGTCAGCAGCTCCAGGGAAGGCGGGCAGTCCAGAAAGATGTAGTCGTATTCGCTGTAGAGCGCCGAGATCTTATCCTTGAGCACATACTCGCGCCGATCCGCGTGGATCAGCTCCACCGAGGCGGCGGCCAGCTCCTTGGATGCCGGGATCACGTCGCCGTATTCGGTCTGTACCACGCACTCCGCTGCTGTTTTGTCTGAAATCAGCATATCATATGTATTCGGCCTGGTGGTTTTCGACACGCCCATGCCGGAGCTTGCGTTGCCCTGAGGGTCGCAGTCTACCAGCAGGATTCTTTTTCCCATCAGGCTCAGAGCTGCGCACAGATTCACACAGGTGGTCGTTTTTCCGACGCCGCCCTTTTGATTTGCGATAGCGATGATTTTTGCCATAGGACCCTTGTCCTTTCTTTGTGTTGTGGGGTCATTATAGCAGTATCGTTTTCACTTTGCAATGTTTCATGTGAAACATTTTTAAATCGATGTTGGGTCAGGCGTGCTGCCTTGGAAGTTTATCATTTCCGCAATACTGTTTTCAAGTGCGGATTGCTCGTGGCTGTAACGAAAGGAAAAACATGTTTCACGTGAAACAATCTATCTCTATATGCAACGAAAAAAGAGCAAAATTATAACTTCCCATTCATCCGACCAGCGCGTCCACGTCGCCGATTGTCAGATCCCGGTGCAGGGCGAGATTCAGAGCGTAGCCGATCAGTCTGCCGCCGGCACGTACCAGGCTGTCGATATCCCGCGGGGTGACAAACATACCGCCGAGCGCCTCCTCTCCCAGAAAGCTTGCGTCGATCACAGTGGGGATGCCGATGGAGACAACCGGAACACCGAGTGTTTCCATGCTCAGCTCTCTCCTGTCATTGCCGACGCCCGATCCCGGAGAAATGCCGGCGTTGGACACCTGCACACTGCGGCAGAGAGAGTCCGCCTCGGAGCCGGCCAGAGCGTCGATCACGACCACGGCCTGGGGCTCCAAGGTCTGGCACATAATGCGTATCTGTTCTGCAGACTCGATGCCCGAGGTACCGAGCACACCGGGACGGCACAGGGCCAGAGAACAGAAGGCGCCGAATTTATCCGGCTCCTTCTCTTTTAAATGTCTTGTCACAAGGATAGACCCCGCAGCCAGAGAGCCCAGGGCGTCGGGTGTGATGTCGGGATTGCCAAGTGCCGCCACCAATACCCTTTCATGCTCTCCAGGCAGGCAGCGCCCGATCAGCTCTGACAGGGCAAGCACCGTATCGCTGAAGCTCTCGCTGCCCCGGTCAAACCATCGCGGCAGGCTCAGGGTATAATATTGACCCTTCGCCTTACCGAGACGCAGCTCCCCCTCCCTGCTGAAAATATCCACGATGAAAACCGGCAGGCCGCGCAGCTTCTCCTGCTCACAGCCGACACCCGGCAGCTCTCCGGCCTGCCGCCGCCGGAGCTCCGCCGCCATATCGGTTCGAATGCTTCTTCTCTGATTCATTTTCATCCTCCGTCCGCAACATGAATTGATACATAAATATCAAGATATAGTATAGCCTGTCCGGTTCAGACACAATCCATAAGCCCGCAAAAAAAGTGAAAATTTTTTTGAAAAAATACTTGCTTTTCGTCATCTTCTTTGCTATACTTACTAAACGCGAGTTAAGTTATGTAACTCAATTTTATAGGAGGAGGTGGCGATTGAAACATGGCCAACA
>CADCQE010000195.1 GCA_902803505.1 uncultured Lachnospiraceae bacterium
AGGAAGACGTCGAAGGAGGGAATTCCGGCATCGCGGAGGATGAGATTGGAGCAGCGCCCCACAAGAAGGCACGGCTTCTCAGCGAGTCCGAGAATGACAGCTTTCTGGGCGTTGAAGATCGCCTGATAGGGGTTCTCAAAGGAGACATTCGTCAGGAATGTGTTGATAAAACTGGCGCCCTTCGCCATGTCTTCGCCTTCGCGCCTGACTTCTTCTTCAGAGTATCCGCTGATCTGGGCGGTCAGACGGATGAAATCGACATCGTAATACTTGAGGCCCAGCTTCTCGGACAGCCCCTTCGCCACAGAGCGCCCGCCTGCTCCGTACTGTCTGCTGATTGTGACTACAGGCATCTGTTTCAATACGGCCATATCTCGTACCTCCCAAATAGATCAACTTCAATTTATGTCAATCATACGCGAAGAAGGGGAGAAATTCAACACACATTTGTACTTTACCTGGGGAAGCCATATCATGTAAAATAGTCGTTACTATTCACGGCCAATCTGCAATCAGGTTCCGGTTCATCATGCTTGCATGAATGAGACAGGTTCTGATTGCAGATAAGGCCTGTGAAGCAGGAACCTCCCCCTACAGCCTCAGACGTAAGCAGCTTTCGCTGCGACATACGTGCGAAGCACGGATGGTCTGTGGCCTGCAGCGGGAGGGGCCGTGAATAGTAACATATAATCTGAATCTGTCTGCCGCTTGCCGGCGGACTTCAGACCTTGCCGGGAACAGTAAGGAAAAAAATGATGATAGGGAAGGAAATGATTCATGGCATTCTCAAATATTCTTGAAGCAGTTGGAAATACGCCGCTGATCCGTCTGAACCGCATGACGGGAGAAAACGATGCAGAGGTACTCGTGAAATATGAAGGAGTCAATATCGGAGGATCGGTAAAGACCCGGACGGCTCTCAACATGATCGAGGCTGCGGAGCAAAAGGGCCTGTTGGGCCCGGATTCCATTATCGTCGAGCCCACAAGCGGCAACCAGGGGATCGGCCTGTCTTTGGTGGGAGCGGTCAAAGGCTACCGCGTGGTCATCATCATGCCGGATTCTGTCAGCCGCGAGCGGAGAAAGCTCATCCAGCAGTACGGGGCAGAGCTGGTTCTGATTCATGACAAAGGGGACATCGGGGAATGTATTGACAAATGTATAAAGAAGGCGAAGCAGATGGCGGAGGAGGATCCTCATGTCTTCGTGCCGGACCAGTTCTCGAATCCGGACAACACCGCGGCCCATCTGCTGCATACGGGAAAGGAAATTCTCCGGGAGGCCGCAGGCCCCATCGATGGATTCTGCTCCGGGATCGGAACCGGTGGCAGCATCACCGGCATCGGCACGGTCCTGAAAGAAGAGAATCCGAATATCCGGATTGTCGCCGCGGAGCCTGAAAATGCAGCGATTCTCTCCGGCGGAGGGATCGGCTCCCACATCCAGATGGGAATCGGAGACGGCCTGATTCCCCCGATCCTGGACCAGAGTATCATCAACGACATCCAGATCGTGACGGATGAAGAAGCGCTCGAGACGACAAAGCGGCTTGCCAGAGAAGAAGGGATTCTCTGCGGGATCTCCAGCGGGACGAATGTATTTGTCGCATTAAAAATGGCCCGCGAGCTGGGCGCGGGCAAGCGTGTCGTGACGCTCCTGCCGGATACAGGGGAGCGGTACTATTCGACGATTCTCTTTGACTGAGAGTAACTCACTCTGACAGGATCGATGAGAGCATCAGCTCCGCATCTGCGGCGAAGCTCTCATCGTCCACCGGCGCGAAAGAGAATTCAATGATATAACCGGCCTGTGTGGGGAAGCCGACGTAGAGCGCCTGTTCGTCTTCGATCCGGAAGCGGACGCCTCTCCGCCCGTTGACGATCACATCGGTGATATCGGATACGACGCCGAGCTGCCTGAGGCTCTCCTTGTAGGAGCGGGTGTCTGTGCCGTCAGCATTGACAAGCATGACGCCGACCGCTGCGCTCAGGTCTTCCTTTTCATAATAAGCGAGGTAGCCCATTTCCCTGTCTTCTTCGCTGATCTCCATTTCCTCAAATCCCGGGACGAGATACATGCGCATACCGATGTCGTCAAAGAACACAAAGTGGTCTGCGGCATCCGCCGCCGCATCCTCTGCCTGGGAATCTGCCTGCTCTCCCTGATCTGACTGTGTGTCCGGGGCGGCAGGGTCTTCAGAAGCGGAAGCTGCTGATGCAGCTTCGGAGGCAGAGGAATCCGCTTCCGTGTCCCGGGAGAGGGTGTCCGTGGACCAATTGATCTCCAGCGGGGCATCCTGGGTTCCTGCCTCCTCTGCGCCTGCGCAGCAAGGTGTGAGGACCAGGGCTGCTGCAACGAGGGCGGTTAAGAATGCTTTTGTCATAATTCGGATTTACTCCTTGTTCTCTTTATTTGTTACGATTCACGGCCCCTCCCGCTACAGGCCACAGACCATCCGTGCTTCGCACGTATGTCGCAGCGAAAGCTGCTTATGTCTGAGGCTGTAG
>CADCQE010000196.1 GCA_902803505.1 uncultured Lachnospiraceae bacterium
CCCTTCTTCGGGTTCTCGCTCACTGCGTACCTGAATTCCAAGCTGCTGGCTCCGCTGTTCGACAAGCTCATTGCGAATGAGTGAGAGGAGAAAGCATTCATGGTGTTGAGATGAGCCTTCTATATGCCTTTTTCAAGTATACAGAAGTGCTGAATCGATAAAGATTAAGAAACTATATACTGTATATTTTCCAAAAGCCACCAAAACCCATATTTCTTTCAAAGTTATACGTTAGGATAAAGCCGCTAAGTATTTTTTTCGATGTGCACAACATGATAAAAGGAAGATCTATCGGTGAAAGCAGGAAAATTTGTAGTATTAGTGGTAGAGGATGACCCGAAGCTCCTGGCGTCGCTGACGGAGTACCTGACCAAGAAAAAATATCTGGTGAGAGGTGCCTCCGATGGGCAGCAGGCGTTGGATCTGTATTTCTCAGACAACCATGAGATTGACCTCGTTCTTCTGGATATCATGCTTCCGGGGATGGACGGGATGCAGCTTCTGCGGGCAATCCGGGAGTATTCGAATGTGCCCGTGATCATTACGACAGCCCGGGAATCGGAAGAGGACCAGCTGGAAGGACTGAGCAGCGGGGCGGACAATTACATCACAAAGCCGTTCCGCCTTCGAGTGCTGGAAGCGCACATGGAGGCTGTCCTGAAGCGGACGGCCATTGCGACGAAGAAGCTCTCCTCAGGCCTTCTTGAGATCGATCTGGAGGGACAGGAGATCCGCGCGAACGGGGAAGTCGTGGATGCCACTCCAAAAGAGTTTGCTCTGCTCGTCTATTTCATACAGAATAAGAATAAGGTCCTCACGAGAGAAACCATTCTGGACGCCGTATGGGGCTTTGATTATAATGGAGATATCCGTACGGTGGATACGATTGTCAAGCAGATCCGCAGGAAGATTGGTCCGGAATGCTCGTACATTCATTCCGTATACGGAATCGGATATTGCTTTAAGGAGGGATAAACAATATGGGGAAGAGGATGTCTCTTCAGATCTGCCTGCGCTTTCTCGTCATCTTCGGACTGGTGCTCGGCGGAATACTGACCCTCTTTCATTTTGGGTATTACCCTATTCGGCTTTTTACCATCGGGCGCTCCATCGAGAGCGCTTATTTTTATTTTCAAACGCTCAACCTGCCCCTGATTGTCAATGATATTGACAGCACAAATGAACTGGATGAGGATGCATTTGACGCGAATCTCCATTACATCCTTATGGATGAGAATTATCATCCGGTGCTCTCAGATGAACCGCTGGATCAACTCCGGGATAGAGAAGAGGATTATAAATTAACAAAAGAACAATATCCAAAGGATGCGAGAGCGGTTTATGAGAACAAAAGTTACGGGGAACAGATGGTCCTCAGAGGAAAGCTGATGTCCGCCGGACAACAATTCTACCTCGTGATCTACCGGCGTACTTCTCTGATGCACAAGTACATTCAATATGCAGAAAAGATCCTCATTAACTCGATGATTATGATCTGGGCGATCGCGGTCCTGATCCTCTTTCTGGTTGTCAGGAAGAGCACGAAGCCCATTCAGACCTTTAACGAGGAAGTGGCCGCGATCACAGACGGAAACTATACCACGCGCATCGACTCCAATCTGCGCTATGAGGAATACAGGGAATCGGCTGACCGGATCAATGATCTCGCTGAGCGCCTGTACTCGGGGAAGCACGAGCTGGAGAATTACCGCTATCTGATAAAGAGCCGGAGACTGGTGGACACGGATGAGATCAGCAGGAGGAGGGATCTCGTAGCGGAAGTCACGCATCAGCTGAAGACACCGCTCGCCATTATTTCCAGCCAGCTGGAGCTGGAGCATGAGGAGACTGATGTGGACAAGAAAGAATACTATTATCAGTCCATTATGGAGGAGATCGATAAGCTGAGCATC
Source organism: uncultured Lachnospiraceae bacterium (assembly GCA_902803505.1). Lineage (GTDB taxonomy): Bacteria > Bacillota > Clostridia > Lachnospirales > Lachnospiraceae > Chordicoccus. The sequence goes on from CADCQE010000196.1 coordinate 1,914, forward strand.
CTCATAAGTCAGATCCTGCGCAATGCCCACGATCAGGCGGGTGCCGGAGTTTCGTTTTACCCCCGTCATGTCTCCCTCTCTGAACTGCTGGGGGAGCTTGCCCCTAAATACGAGAGCTGGCTCCGTGCCCAGAAGATCCTCTTTCACTCTGAGATTACTCCCAATGTGTATGCAGAGGCTGACCCCATGCAGGTGGAGATCGTCGTCAATAATTATTTGATGAACGCCTGCAAACACACAAAACCCGGGAAATCCATCCTTCTGCGCCTCATCGATGAGGGGGACTGCTGTACCATCCGCGTTCACAATGACGGTGACGGAATCCCCGAGAGCAATATGTCCCTGATCTGGAACAAATACTCCCAGGGCAGCAGTGAAGAAGGACACTCTGAGGTGGGCCTTGGCCTCTATATTGTTAAAGATATTATGAGCCGGCACGGCGGAAAATACGGAGTGATCAACGATGAGCGCGGTGTGGAATTCTACGTTTCCTTTTTGAAAGAATTCCAAGAGCGTTGACAAAAGAGGATTTCGTTGTAGAATAGTACTGATTGTTTACGGATTGTGAAGGAAAGGGGTTTATCAGACATTCATGGATACCATTATTCTCTCTCTTCTTGTGGACAACACATCCGGCGTCCTCTCCAGGATTGCCGGCTTATTCTCAAGGAGAGCCTATAACATTGATTCCCTCACTGTCGGTGTGACGGCGAATCCCAACATCTCCCGCATGACCATCGTCAGCGAGGGAGACGACCTCGTTCTTCATCAGATTGTGGAACAGCTTCGCAAGCAGGAGGATGTCAGGGACGTCAAGGTTCTTGAGAGAGGCAACTGTGTGGTCAGGGAGGAGATCCTGATCAAGGTCATGGCGGATGTCACGAACCGCCGGGATATCATCGCCATCGCCGATATCTTCCGGGCAAATATTGTTGACGTACAGAAGGACTCATTGATCGTGGAGCTCACAGGAGGGCAGTCCAAGCTGGCCGCTCTCATCGACATGCTCAGCGACTACCAGATCGCCGAGATCGCCCGCACCGGGATCACGGGCCTGTCCCGCGGGGCTCAGGACGTTGTCTTCCTCTGAGGGAACGCAGCGGACAGGAGCCGGATATTTCATTTGATAGAGACGCATTTCTTATTCAGCGTTCATTTTATTTAGAGAGGAGTTATTTCATGGCACAGGCAAAGATTTTTTATCAGGAGGACTGCAATCCGTCTCTGCTCGAGGGGCAGAAGATCGCTATCATCGGCTACGGCTCACAAGGCCATGCACACGCGCTGAACCTGAAGGATTCAGGCTTTGACGTCATCATCGGGCTCTACGAGGGCAGCAAGTCCTGGAAGAGGGCGGAGCAGCAGGGACTTGAGGTCTACACGGCTGCCGAGGCGGCAAAGAAGGCGGATATCATCATGATCCTCATCAACGATGAGTTTCAGGCTGCGATGTACAAGAAGGACATTGAGCCGAACCTGAAGGAAGGCGATATGCTCATGTTTGCCCACGGGTTCAACATTCATTTCCAGCAGATCATTCCTCCTTCCTTTGTGGATGTCACGATGATTGCTCCGAAGGCCCCGGGACACACGGTCCGCTCAGAGTACGTCGCCGGCAAGGGCACGCCCATGCTTGTAGCAGTGGAGCAGGATGCCACGGGGAAGGCTCTTGACAGGGCGCTTGCTTACGGTGCTGCCATCGGCGGAGCCCGCGCAGGTATCCTGGAGACCACATTCCGCACAGAGACAGAGACGGACCTCTTCGGTGAACAGGCTGTTCTCTGCGGCGGTGTTGTGAAGCTGATGCAGACGGGTTATGAGGTGCTCACAGAGGCGGGCTATGATCCGAGAAATGCTTACTTCGAGTGCATCCATGAGATGAAGCTGATTGTGGACCTCATCTATGAGTCCGGTTTTGCCGGCATGAGATATTCGATCTCCAATACGGCTGAGTACGGCGACTACATCACCGGGCCGAAGATCATCACCGAGGACACCAAGAACGCGATGCGCAAGGTGCTTGCGGACATCCAGGACGGCAGCTTTGCCAAGGATTTCCTCCTGGATATGAGCTCTGCAGGCGGAAAGGCTCATTTCAATGCCCTCCGCAGAAAGGGAGCAGAGCATCCCTCCGAGATCGTCGGCAAGCAGATCCGCTCGCTTTACAGCTGGAGCGAGAATGACAAGCTGATCAATAACTGATTCGCAGCTTATACTGGTTCACCTGAGCAATCGCCGAAGGCAATTGCCCAGGTGAACTGCATATAGGAAAAACGAAAGCTTCTGCATAAGCAGATATTTTCGTTAACGACTATCATTGCACCAAAATATGAGCAAAAATCAGACAGGGAACTTGGACACTGACTGATTTTTGCTCATATTTCATGGGCGGGCAAGGCGGCGGAGCGTCTTTGAAGCGGCCGCAATGCTCCTGATTGATTCTTTCATTTTGACGGATACTGCGCCCCTTCCGGAAGCACCTGGGTACAGGTGAGGGCCAGAGACCCGGGACCGATGTGGCAGGCAGTACCGATGGGCAGCCGGTCGACGTGAATGTCGAAGCCGGGGAAGACTGCCTCCGCTTCCTTTCGGAAGGACTCTGCGGCCTCCTCATTCTTCGTGTGGGCGAGCCCGATCCAGGCTCCGGGAAATGGGGTCTGATAATGGACTCCCCCGAACTCCTGCTCAATGCCTTCGGCAACGGCATCGATCATGATCTTGCGGGCATGCTTGATTCCACGGCATTTTGAAAAAGCATCCAGCTTGTCCCCCTGGATCTGGAGCACCGGTTTGATATTGAGGACACCTGCGATCATCGCAGCGGCCGGTGTGATGCGGCCGCCCTTCTTGAGGTACTTCAGCGTGTCCACGGTGATATAGATGTGGGAGTTCCGCTTTGTCTCTTCAAGCTTTTCCTTGATCTGCGCCCCGCTCATGCCGTGCTCCGCCATGACGGAGGCGTCGATCGCGGACTGTCTCTGGGTGACGGAGATGCGCTGATTGTCTACGACATGAACTCTGCCTTCAAATTCCTGGGCATAAAGCATCGCACTCTGGCAGCTTCCTGAGAGCCCACTGGACATGGGGATGTGTACCACCTCATCATAATCCCTCAGAAGGTTCTTCCAGCGGTCGATCACATCACCGGCGGAAGGCTGGGAAGTATGGATATCTGCGCCATCAGCGAGCATGGAATAGAAGAGCTCATCGTCGAGATTGACCCCTTCGCGATACTCTTTCCCGTCTATGATGACCGGCATCGGTTCCAGTATGATATTGTGGGAAGCGGCATCAGCAGGACTCATGCCGCTGTTGGTGTCTGTAATGATTGCGATCCGCATGTTTCATCATCCTATCGTTGTTGACGAAATTCACTGCCATGCAGAAGAATCCGCCTTCAGCGCATGGTTTCATTTCAAGAAATTCTTATCTACTATAACACAAATGCAGGGACTTCTCAAGTGGGTCCAAGGGACGGTTCTCAGTGACCCACTTAAGAACCGTCCCTCTGACCCACACGTTCACAGATCTAACATAATTAATCGGTATGATGAGGCATGAATAAACATAACGAAAGATTCTGTATTGCAGGCAGTTTTCGTTATCGACTGTAAGGAGTTATTTTATGCGAAGAGGTTTGGTGTTGCTTCTTCTGGCAGCTGCGGTCTGCGGCATGATCAGCGGCTGCGGTTCCTCTGAGCAGCAGGAGGTGGCAGTACAGTCTGTCGCTATGCTGTGCGGGCTGAAGGACGATATGCAGAAACAGACATTTGCAGGCATCGTCAGCACGGGCAATGAGGCGAATGTCAAGAAAGACAGCTCCAAAAAAGTGGCAACAGTCTACGTAAAGAAGGGAGATATCGTCAAGCAGGGAGACAAGCTCTTCACTTATGACGCCGAACAGGCCCAGAATTCTCTGGACAAAGCGAAGCTGGAGCTCGAGGAGCAGAAGAGCCTGCTTACTTCCAAGCAGGAAGAGAAAGCCTCTTACGAGAAGGACAAGAAGAAAGCGAAAGAGAGCGAGCTTCTGGAATACAATCTCAAGATCGCCGAGGCAGATACGGACATCCGTGAGGCGCAGTACAATATTGCGTTAAAAGAAAAGGCCATTCTGAAGCTTGAGGAGGAGACCAAGAACCTGGATGTGACGGCGCCCATCTCCGGGATGGTGCAGAAGGCCGGACAGCCGGATGCCGGCCTGACGGATTTCGGCGGAGAGGACGATGAGGAAGAGGATTATGACAGCGGCTTTGAGGAAGACGGGGCATCGGATGTCTTCATCAAGCTGGTGGAGGTGGATAACTATCGGATCAAGGGTTCCATCGACGAATCGAATGTCAAAGTGATCTCAACCGGGATGCAGATGAAGATCCATTCCCGGGTGGATGATTCCAAGGTCTGGTACGGCGTGGTGAGCGACATTGATCTGAAGACACCGGGCAAAGCACAGAACAACAGCTCTTACGGCTACGATGAAAATGACGATTCCGAGATGACCTCCAGCTCGAAATATCCTTTCTATGTCAAAATTGATGCCTTGGAAGGACTGATGATCGGCCAGCACGTCTATATGACAGAATACAATGAAGAGGAAGAGGACCAGGACATCATGCTGTCCTCTGCCTTCATCAATGACGCCGAGGAAAGTCCCTGGGTCTGGGCAGAAAAAGACGGCGTCCTCGAGAAACGAAGCATCACTTTGGGAGGATACATTGACGGAGAGGATCTGTATATCATCGAAGCAGGCCTCGCCCCGGAAGACTATGTCGCTGTCGATGCTGCCGATCTGAAGGAAGGTCTTCCGGTTTCTGAGATTGACGAAGCGATGCTCGCGGCGATGGAAGGAGCGGATACGGCTGGGAAGAGCGCGAATCCGGATGCCGGCGAAGGGGAAGAATGGTCCGAGTCCGATGAAGAGTGGACCGATGAAGACGAAGAATGGACCGATGATGAAGAGTGGACTGACGATGAAGAGTGGACCGACGATGAAATAGAAGACTTTGAGGAGGAAGACCTCGATGAGATCGAGGCCCGCTACCAGGCTGCCGGGGAGGAGATCGTCGGATGATACTGGAGATGAAGGATATCTGTAAGGATTACCAGATGGGAAAGTCCTCTGTGCTGCATGTGCTCAAGCATGTCAACCTGACGGTCAATGAAGGAGACTACATCGCCATCATGGGACCTTCCGGTTCCGGGAAATCCACACTAATGAATATCATCGGCTGTCTCGATGTGCCTTCCTCCGGCATCTACAATCTGGAAGGAAACCAGATCGGGAAATGCAGCGACAATCAGCTCGCGGAGCTCCGGAATAAATACATCGGATTTGTGTTTCAGTCTTTCCATCTCATGCCCCGCATGACGGCTCTGGACAATGTGGCGCTTCCCCTGCTGTTTGCCGGCGTGAGGAAAGCCGAGCGAAGGAGACGGGCTGCGGATGCCCTCCGGATCGTAGGTCTCGAGGACCGCGTGAATCATCACCCGGACCAGCTCTCCGGCGGACAGAATCAGCGCGTGGCGATCGCCAGGGCTATTGTCGGGAATCCGAAGCTTCTCCTGGCCGATGAGCCCACCGGGGCACTGGATTCCACATCCGGGCGTCAGGTCATGGAGCTCTTTCATCAGCTGCATGAGAGCGGCTCTACGATCATCATGATCACACATGACGCCAATATTGCCGCACATGCCGAGACTGTATACCACATTTTCGACGGGATTCTGAAAGAAACTGACACATCCGAACTGACGGACCCGGAGGTGTGAAGCTTTATGAATAAGATAGTAAAACGAATCATCGCAGGGTCAGTGGCGGCAGCAGTCGTCTGTGGAGGAATCTACGGCGGACTGACATTTTACAGGAGGTCTCAGGTAAAACCGGTACAGGTTTTTTCGGTGGGAGATCTCATGACTCCCACTGAGTACTATATAGATGATTCCGTGGTTTACGGAAGCGTCTACGCGGACAGGATGCAAAGCGTGTTCGTGAACGGCGAACAGAATGTAAAGGAGGTCGTGGTTAAAGAAGGGCAGACTGTCAAGAAGGGAGATCCGCTCGTCATCTATGACACGACGAAAGCCCAGCTCGAGATCGAGAAGGCTGAGAATAATCTGGCCCAGCAGGAGCTGGCTCTGAAGAGAGCCGAAGAGGATCTGAAGATCATAAACACTCTGGTTCCTTCTTCCGGTGATGATTACGGGGTCAGCGGCGACATTGTTGATGAACCCGAGATTACCCCTACGCCGACCGCCAAGCCTGCTCCCGTCACATATGAGCCCCAGGAGACCGGTGTGCGGGTAAGAGGAAACGGCACTTACGACAGCCCCTATGTCTATCTCTGGAGCACATCGGATGCCCTGACAGATATTCAGCTCCTCTATATGTTTACCGAGGACGGCGTCGTCACACATACGGACGATGAGGTGACCTCGACGGCCCCCGTGCCGGATGATTATGTTGAAGCCCAGGGACTTGAGGTGGCGGTGGCGGAGGAGGCCAGGATCGCCCTGTTCTCCAATTTGCTTCCGCTCCCTGTCTGGGGTGATGAGGCTGTCGAGGTAGGAGAGGAGGTCTCTCAAGAACTGCCTGTAG
>CADCQE010000197.1 GCA_902803505.1 uncultured Lachnospiraceae bacterium
CCACTGCAGATGGGACAGGGGGACGGTTCTCACTGCCCCACTCCCTTAAATGAGTGGGGCAGTGAGAACCGTCCCCCTGTCCCACCTGCTTGACATAATAGTGGGTCAGTGAGAACCGTCCCCCTGTCTCACTTTTTACATCGAAGTGTAACCGCCGTCTACCGGAAGGATGACGCCATTTACATAGCTGCTGGCTTTGGAAGCAAGGAAGATCGCGGCAGTGTCGAGTTCCCCTTCCTTTCCGTAGCGGGCCATCGGAATCATCGGTCTGGCATAATTCTGGAAAAACTCAGATTCCAGAGTCTCCTTCGTGAGCGGTGTCTCAAAATAACCCGGGCAGATGGCATTGACCGTGATGCCCTTCTCTCCCCACGCCGCGGCCAGGGCGCGGGTCAGGTTCACAACGCCGCCCTTAGCTGCGTGATAGGGAGAAGCCGGAGCGATCTTATTTCCCACCAGGCCGTACATGGAAGCGATGTTGATGATACGGCCATACTTCTGCGGAAGCATCGCGCTCTTGGCAACGGCCCTCGCAACTCTGAAGCTGCCGAAGAGGTCGATCTGCATCTCATTGTTGAACTGCTCGTCAGTGATGTCCTCGGCGGGAGCTACGGCGCCGGTGCCGGCATTGTTGATCAGAATATCAATTCTGCCGAAATGATCCATAATCTCTTTGACAGCGGCATCGACCTGCTTCGTGTCCGTGATATCGCAGGAAATGCCGATCGCATCGACTCCGTAGGTGCTCTTAATCTTTGCTGCATTCTCATCGCACAGCTGCTTGCGGCGGGCCAGGCAGACAATGTTCGCGCCCTGATTCGCCAGAGCTTCTGCCATCTGGACCCCGAGACCTGTGGAAGCACCGGTTACAACTGCAACCTGACCGCTGAGATCAAAATATTGGTTTTTCATGATAATCTCCCTCTCTAAAAGGTATTTGACTGGTATCAAAGCTATTATACATGATTCCGCTCGATTTGGGATAGGGGTTTGCGGCGAATCCGCAGATAGCGGCCCGGCGCTAAAAAGACCGGATCCTTCCACGCTCCCTCTCTTGTCATCCACCTCAAAATGCGCTATGTTAAAAGAAACGTGAAGGAGGGTTTCGTCTTGCGCATATCCTTTGATCTGGATGAAGTCTTATTTGTAGACCCGCATACTTATCGGACAGAAAAGGAACTGCGGTTCCCCTTAAATAAAGTGTACCGGGAGCGGCTGCGCGAGGGCACAGTGCGTCTGATCCACCAGCTCCAAATAGAAGGGTTCGAAGTATGGGTGTATACCTCCTCCTTCCGCCCGCAGGCCTATATCCAAGGCCTGTTTCGCCATTACGGCGTTCATTTTGACCAGATCGTCAACGCCGAGCGGCATCTGAAGGAGGTCCAGAGAGACCGTCTCCAGCCGCTGCCCCAGAAGCTGCCGAATCACTACCACATCGCCCTGCACATCGACGATGAGGATGTGGTTGTTCAGAATGGGCGAATCTATGGATTCGAAGTGCTGCAGATCGACGAACCCGATGACGAGTGGGTGGAGAAGGTACTCACTGCCGCCCGCAGGATCCGAAGCCGCGGCATTTCATAAATTCATTTCTTTCTATCAGGAGCACTGTCATGGGTTTTGAAGTAGAGGATAATAAGAAGAGCAGGCAGAATAAGGGCGAGCTGTGGGATCAGTACGGCAATCATTCCTATACAGAGCCGATCCGCACGAACAAGATCCTAAAGCCGGCACCGAAGACAAAAGCCCGCGCCGGACAGGTGTCGGGAGCGGGCAAGGGACAGACGCCGGGAGCAGATATCAGACAGGCGAAAAAAACGGCTGCCCCGGCACAAAAGTCTTCTCCTATGCTCTTATGCTTTTCTCTCGCAGCGATAGCGATCCTTATCTCATTTGCGTTCAACGGCATCGCCCGTTCGAATCGAAGCGTCTCCGTGGAAACGCCGGTATTTCAAACCGACGGGGTGAGATTGTCCACCTTGTCGAGCATGGTGCCGCTCCCCGAGGGAATGCGCTTCAGCAGCTATGAGATGGACGGCCTGACCCTGAAGTACTATCTGAAAGGTAAGGCGGAGACCGACCGGATCGACTATATCACCAGCAGTGTCTTTGCGCTCAGGATTGCCGAATCGGCAAATAAGGTCACCTTTATCGAAGAGGACACCGGGAAGGAATATACCTTTGAGAGACACTCCTAAGGTTACGATTCACGGCCTCTTAAGTGGAATGCTGATCACGAATCAGCCTTTTTCTCCTCTGACCAATTCTCCGCAAGCGTAAAGAAGAAACGCTGCTTCTCCGGCGTATCGATCACGCGCACCGGCTTCTGCTGGTTCGGCGATACACCCCGCATGCTCTGCAGATCCCTGTACAGCTGATAGGTCTGCTGCTCCAGGAACATCACCTGGAGCGGCTTCAGCACACCGTTGCGAATCTTGTCGCCATAGGATGGATTCGTCTGCATCATCTTCTTTTCCATCACATCGCGGCACCAGGGAATCTCATCTTCCGTCACAGGGCGCTCCGGCTCCATAAGCACCACATAGTGGCCCGGCTCCGAATCCGTGTCCGCGTAGACACTGTAATCCAGGATGCTGATCCCCGTGACCCGCCCGAACTCGGAGACAGCCCACGACAGGGCCTCTTCATTTGTCTTCTCCCCGGCAATGGAGATCAGCTGATTCTTCCGGTACAGGAAGCGGATCATAGGCGACTCGTTATAATATCCCGTCACCCGCACAACATCCCCGAGCCTGTAGCGATAGAATCCGGACAGATTCGTCACGACAATCTCATAATCCTCGCCCACCTCGAGATCTTCGATCGTCAGCGTCTGGTTCTCATCCCTCTCCTTCTCATCTCTGCTGACCGGAATGAATTCATAGAAGCCGCCGTCCGGAATCAACACATAAGACTCGTCGCTCATATGTCTGGCCACAGCCATAAATGACTCAGAGGCAGCATAGCACAAGTTGTTGAAGGGGATAGACTTACCGGCGTATTTTCTCATTTTCTTGGCATAAGAAGCAAAACCGCCCGTGCCAATGCCCCCGATCCAGCTCATCCTTGGCCAGATTCTCGGGATAATCGGCGTGTCAAATCCCGCCTCAAACTCCCGCATCAGCTCCTTTGCCCTTGCGCGCTTCGGGGTAAGAGAAGCGGCCAGGGCCTCGCGCACCTTCTGCGGCACCTGGACATCCTCATTGATCGTTCCATAGAAAATGTCCTTGCACAGCATTTTATAGTTCGCCCGAATATAGTCCATCATATCCACGAGCCCGGTCATAAATGCCGAATCCATGAAGGTCAGGCTCTGCTCCGCCAGCGCCAGCCGCGCCTTCAGATATTTCATATCCATCTGCTCCGCTGGATTTACGACATCCCATGGGGATGAGAGCAGAAAGGGGACAAAGTCCTTCACAGAATTCATCAGAGATCCGGAAATGCTGCCCTTGTCCACGCCCGACGCGGTCGGCATGACCTTCATCTCAATGGTATTCAGTCCCGGGCCCACCGGCACACCGCGTCCTGTCGTGTTCCTGTAGTACTCATCTGCAACGCCGAAAGCCATCGCCACAGAATAGAAGGAGAACAGATCCAGCGCCTCCCTGGATACAGGGACATATTTCGGCACTCCCACGCTCCCCGAGGTAAGCGCGAAATATACCGGCAGCCGCTCCGACAGCACTCTCTCCTCGCCTGCCATCATCCGCTGGATGTAAGGCTCATAATTGTCATATGTGGTGAACGGCACTGCCTTGCGGTAATCGGCGACCGTATGAATGTCGGCAAACCCGTATTTTTTGCCATACTCCGTGTCTTTATTCTCCTTCAGCAGCTCCAGAAGCGTGCGGTGCTGAAGAATCACTGCCTCCCGGCTATTCGAGTCCACCTTCCTCAGGGCCTGTTTTCCCCTGATCACCAAGGTGGCTGTACTCTTGATGCTCATCGCGGATTTCTTCTGGCGGCCCAGGCTGCTCAAAGCAGAACGGCCCTTCCTCACCAGCTGATTCACTGATCCTGCAAGCCCGCTCAAAACTGCATTTGCAGATGTCTGCTCTTTCATCTCATCTCTCCTCTAATAAAGTCTCATCAATAATCCGTAATCTGAACCCTCACCTTCGGGATATGCGCCTCAATCGCACCTGCCCAGCGATGGTGACCATTGAGGATCAGATAATCCCCGCCCTTCAGCTTGCTCACAATAATCGGCTCATCATATACCGGGAGCTTCAAATAATAATTCTTTCTGGCAATGGAACTGTAGTTAGAGACAATGGAATCATTCGGTCCGATATTCGGATCCGTGAATTCATCATCCGGATTGGCGTGGAGCTTATCCGGAGAGATCTTTTTGGAGCCTATCTTTTCAAAGGGGGATGCTTTAACCGGAGTGCAGTCCTTCATCGACTCCCGGTCTTGTGCAATTCTCTGCGTGAGTGACAATTCTTCCAATGACATTCTGCCAGCCTCCTTCATTGTCCTGAGGTGTCTAATGGGTCTATTATAACACAATGCTGCAGTGGGGACGGTTCTTTTTGCGACATAAAATGTCGCCAAAAGAACCGTCCCCACTGCAGCATTGTGTTATAATAGCATCAGTCACCACTGCAAGAGAGGTTTCACACATGAAGTACAAATTGCTGATTTTCGACTTTGACGGGACTCTGGCGGACACGCGGGCCCCCATCGTAATGGCAAAGCAGGAGACAATGCGGCAGATGGGCATTGCGGTCATGGACGAGGAGACCTGCGCATCCACCATCGGTCTCACCGCCAGGCTTGGATTCCAACAGCTCTACCCGGATCTCCCGGAGGAGAAGCTGGAGCAGTGCGTCGCCCTCTACCGGGCCCTGTTTGATGAGCTCGCGGCGAAGAACCCTCCGGTCCTGTTTCCGGGAGTGCTGCCGACACTGAAGGAATTAAGCCGGAAGGGGCATATTCTGACCATCGCCACATCCCGTCACAACGCCTCCCTGAACGGATTCCTTGAGGCACTGGACCTGAAGCCTCTCTTCCACTATGTCCTCGGAGGGGAAGACACACCGCTTCTGAAGCCGAACCCGGATGCCGTGCTTAAGACACTCAAGGACCTGGACATCCCGCCGGAGAAGGCACTCGTCATAGGCGACATGCCCTTTGACATCCTGATGGCCAAGCGGGCCGGTGTGGCCGCCTGCGGCGTAAGCTACGGCAACGCGGCGGAAGAGGAGCTATACGCTTCCGGAGCAGACTATGTGATCAGCAGCTTTTCAAGCCTGTTGAAATTGTAACAATGTAATGATGAAAGTGAGGGATAAAGAATGAAAACAATGACACGGAAAAGAATTATTTTCTTCATCGCACTCTGCACGATGCTCTTTGCCTGCACCGTACCGGCCCATGCTGCGGCATCAAAGCCCAAGAAGCCGAAGCTCGCTTCCGTAAAACGAATCGGTGTCAACACAGTACAGATCCGATGGAAGAGATCGGAAAATGCTGAAAAGTATGAAGTCTTCTTCGCCCAGGACAGCGGGCAGTTCCGTCTGCTGAAGAAGACAGATAAGCTGTCCTTCCTCCATGAGAAAGCAGCGCTCGGACATACATACCGCTACAAAGTAAGGGCAGTCAATCACAATAAGAAGAGCAGTTTTTCCTCCGTGAAGCAGGTCACGATCCCTGCAGCTGTCCCCGACTTCAAATCCCTTTATAATTCTGTCGTAAATGCCGAAGACAGGAAGAGAGTGCGGGCAGCAGACTCGATAATCGGCAAAAAAGTCTATCTCGAAGTCAGTTCTGTTGACATCGGCTCCATCTACCTCGACAGCATCTTGTTCGAATGTGAAAATCCCACGGGAGACTATTACATCAGTATGAAAATCAATTATACAGACTTTCAGGCAGGAACAGCAAGGATCTACTACAGTGATGAGAAGCAGAAAGCGACCTGTTACGGGACGATCGATTGCAGGCAGGATCTGATGACGGCGGAGCATTCTCTCACCTTGTCGCCAAGTTCGAGTCTAAGCGGCATCTCCCGCAGTGAGCTCCTCGCCAAAGCGAATGCCGAGATCCGGATCGTACTTCAGAAATGGTCGGCACTGCTCGGCAGGCGCTTTGGATTCAGTCTGCGTGAAATTGGATTTCATATGTGAGAGAGAGAAGCCGTCCTTTATGGGTCACTCATTCAAGAGGACGGCTCTGCAATACTGCTGTGAAAGGGAAACGAATTCCGTACAATCGCCTTCGCCTCTTCATAGCTTTTGATCTCGCCCGAAGCAAGCATCTGGACCATCAGGTTGCCGGTGGCCGTCGCCTCCTGCAGCCCTGCAACCACCGTCTTTCCGAGCGCTTTCGCTGTCAGGCGGTTCAGGAACCCGGCATTGGAGCCTCCCCCGACAATCAGCACCTTGCTGTACGTCCTGCCCGTCATCTGCTCCAGCCCGGCTGCGGCCAGCGCATAGCTCTCGGCGAGAGAATGATACACCACCGAGCAGAGCTCGCCCAATGTCTCAGGAACCGGGGCACCCTGCTCCCTGCAGTCGCTGCGAATCTCCTCTGCCATGCTCGCAGGGGCCATATAGCGCGCATCATCGACATTGATTCTGGATGGAAAATCTTCACACTCCTCAGCCAGCGCACAGATTTCACCGTAGCTGAGGGATTTGTCCATCTCCTTCCTCAGACTCTGTATCATCCACATCCCCATAATGTTCTTCAGATAGCAGATCTTTCCGCCAAAGCCGCCTTCATTCGTCAGATTCGCCTTTCTGCTCTCCTCCGTGCAGATCGCTTCATCGAGGCTCACCCCCATGAGGGACCAGGTGCCGGAGCTGATATAGATATAATCATCCCCCTGCTCCGGAATGGCCGCGATCGCAGAAGCCGTGTCATGAGAGGCAACCGTGAGCACATCCATCTGATAGCCGATTTCATGAGCGAGGTCTTCTTTCAGCTTTCCTACCAGGGTGCCCGGCTGAACGACAGGCAGAAAGATCTCTTCCGGAAGCGAGAGCATGCGGATCAGCTCCTGATCCCACTCGTCCTTACCGGTTTTCATCAGCTGGGTGGTAGACGCCTCCGTATACTCGCAGCAGAGCCTGCCCGTCAGCAGGAAATTGAGATAGTCGGGAACCATGAGGAGAGATCTGGCAGCCTGCAGCTTGTCCGGTCTGTATACCCGGTCAGCCGTCAATTGATAAATGGTGTTAAACGAGGCCTTCTGGATTCCCGTCCTCCCGTACAGCTCCTCCGGGCTGATCACCTTCTCCACCTGCGCGTCCATTCCCTGATTCCTGCTGTCGCGGTAGGCATAGGTCTTGCCGAGGACATTCTGATCTGCATCGAGCAGCACGTAGTCCACGCCCCAGGTATCAATTCCAAGGCTCAGGGGCTTCATTTCCCTGCCCGCGCAGGCTTTGAGCCCTTTCCGGATCTCCGAAAAAATGCGGCCGTAGTCCCAGCAAAGAGAGCCATCCACCTCAGTCATACCGTTTTCGAAGCGGTGTATTTCTTCCAGAACCAGTTTGCCGTCCTTCAGGCAGCCGCCGATCACTCTGCCGCCGGAGGCCCCCAGATCCACTGCCAAATAATAGTTACCCATCGCTCTCCTCCAAAAAGCATCTCTATGTACAAAATAGTATGACAAATCCAAAAAACATCTCTACTCACAAAACAGTATGACAGATCCAAAAAGCATCTCTGCGTACAAAATAGTATGACAGAGTGCAGGAGAACTCCTGCACTCCAAATTCCTTACACTGCACTGCAGCCCGGGGAGAAAACCCCCTTGCTCTTCCTCCGCTCACGGGTCTTGCAGCGCTCCATCGCAATAAAGCTCTTACACTCCACTGTAGCCCTGGGAGTGGGACCCGTCGCTCTTCACCTGCCCATAGGTCTTGTAATGCTCCATCGCCACATCCATCTCCTGGCTCGAGAGGACATTCATCTTACCGGCAGCCATGCAGTGCCACTGCACTTTCGCGCACCACTCCATCGTCAGAGCCAGGCCGTAGGCGCTCTCAATCGAAGGTCCGTAAGAGCACATGCCGTGGTTCGCCAGGATCAGTCCCCTCCCCGGCTTTTCAAGGGCTTTTGCGGCAGCCGCCGCAAGCTCCGGGGTGCCAAAGGTGTGATACGGCACCAGGGGAATCTCATCCGTCTGGGCTTCCGCGATCGCATAGTGGACCGAGCGGAGCGGCTCTCCCATGCAGGCAAGGATCGTGCAGTACATTGAATGCGTATGCACGACGGCCCTCGCCTCACTGTCCGTCTTATAGAAGGCCCAGTGCAGCAGGTACTCGCTGGAAGGCTTCCTGTCGCCCTCGACGACATTTCCCTGCTCATCCAGAAGTACGACATCCTCCGGCGTGGTCTTATCATAAGGGATCCCCGACGGGCTGATCGCCATAAGCGTGAGCTCGGGATCATAGATGCTGATATTCCCGGCCGTTCCGAGTGTCAGGCCGTCCGCTGCCATGCGCTTGCCGAAGGCAACTATTTTTTCTCTCGCTTCTTTCATTAACATAATGGAATCCTCTTATTTTACCACACCCTTCTGCAGGATCAGATTCGCATAGATCGCCGTCTCCCCGGACTGAAGGATGCAGTAGCACTTCTTCGCCTGCTCATAGAACTCGAAGCGCTCATAGGATCCGAATGCCTTCTCCCCGCGGGAGTCATACTTCGCAACGATCTTCTTATACTCATCGATAATCGGGATATCCAGGTCCTTGTCCTGCGGCATGACCTCCATAATCATTGCCGGCGTCTCCACATACTCATCCAGCGGGATCAGCTGCAGAATGGCGTCGAGGAGCTCGGGCACCCCGTGCCCGTCGGCGCGAAGCAGGATCGCCCCCTCAGCCTCCGCAACGGAAGACCCCGGGAAATTGCCGTCCCCGATACAGATCCGGTCACCATGCCCCATCTCATTAAGGACAGAGAGCAGCTCCGGTGAAATAATCGGCGGAATATTCTTTAACATATCCTATCTCCTTTATTCTTTCTCTGCTCCAAAACTGCTTCCCGGATCCCGGTTCCGGAATGCGGATTCCTCCCCCATGCATCCGGGAGCAGCCTCAGGCACCTTCTGTCACATCATTAATACGCTTTGTACAGCGGCCCAAAGTTCCGGCAGGCCCTGTAGTCAGCTCCTTCCTTGTCCATCCCGAATGCGCCCCATGCCGCAGGCCGGTAGATCTTCTCCTCCGGCACATTGTGCATGCAGACGGGGATGCGGAGCATGGAAGCCATCGTGATCAGATCCGCGCCCACATGTCCGTAGACAGAAGAGCCGTGATTCGCACCCCAGGCGCGCATCATATCATAAGCGCTCTTGAAGGGGCTCCCCTCCTTGTGGTCACAGCGCGGAGCAAACCAGGTGCAGGGCCAGGTGTAGTCCGTCCTCTTCCAGAGAGTATCCGTGACCTCATCCGGAAGCGCCACAGTCCAGCCTTCCGCGATCTGCAGAACCGGCCCGAGCCCTTTGACGAGATTCAGCCGCATCATGGTAACCGGCATCTCCGCCTTCGTGACGAAGCGCGAAGAGTAACCGCCGCCGCGGAAATACCCGTTATCCGCAGGAGCCCATTCCGTAGCTGCCGTGATCTTCCTGATGTCCTCCTCCGTGATCTCCCACCATTTTTTGCAAATGGGGGCACCACTCTCATCCGTGCACACCCCGGAGAAATCAAGCGCGGAAGCGCCGGAATTAATCAAGTGGATAAAGCCGTCGGCATCTTTCGCGTGCCCTTCGATCTCATAGCCCGTGACTCTCTTCACAGAGTCACCGCTCCAGTACGTCCTGACATCCGAGAACATCGGCGCCCTGCCGGTCAGCTGCTTCTGGAAGAGCATGCAGAGGCCGTTGAGGACGTCATTTTCCGTAGCGAGCACATAAGGCTCCCTGGCTCCGTCATAGTCAAAGGACGTTGCAAGAAATGCTTCCGGATAGTCACAGTTCGGATAGAAATCCGTCCACTGCCGCTGTCCCTGGAAGCCGCCTGCGATGGCATTGTGCCCCAGCGCTTCCTCCGGGAATTTCTCCGCGAGCTTCTCATTGCCGCGCATCAGGTCCTTGATGATGACATACATCTTGACCGTGAACTCCCACTGTTCATCTTTCACCTCGCGGGATTTCTGGATCCAGTCCGGATTCTTGTCAAAGCATTCTTTACATTTTTCTTTTGTCCAGGCAAGGGCTCTCTGATACTCTTCCTCGTCATAGATGCCTTCCGACATGCGGCGTATCACTTCCACCTCATCGACAGACTCAACACGCATCCCGAGATAGGATTCGATGAAATCCTGATCGATGATCGAACCGCCGATACCCATCGTAACGGAACCGATCTGCAGATAGGATGTTCCTCTAAGGGACGCCACAGCCACAGCCGCACGTCCAAAGCGAAGAAGCATCTCCGTTACATCATCCGGGATCTCCTCGGCATCCGCTTCCTGCACCTCATGACCATACATGCCGAAAGCCGGGAGCCCCTTCTGGGCATGCGTTGCCAGTACAGATGCCAGATAGACTGCGCCTGGCCGCTCGGTCGCATTCAGGCCCCACACCCCTTTAATCGTCGTCGGGTCCATATCCATCGTCTCGGAACCGTAACACCAGCACGGTGTGACCGTCAGCGTAATATCAACGCCTTCTTTTTTAAACTTCTCTGCGCAGGCGGCACTCTCGCGAAC
>CADCQE010000198.1 GCA_902803505.1 uncultured Lachnospiraceae bacterium
AATGGCAGCACCATAACAACGAACCACACGTAAAAAGGAGAAACGATGGACTCAATGGAACAGATTGTCAATGTACTGAAAGATAACAGCTTCTTTGCGGAACTGCTGAATGGGCCGTGCAGGCCGAAGGATGCAGAGAAACCATACGTCCCCATCAACCCGGAATGGATTGATGAAGAACTGTCCAGGACAGTAGCGGATGCCTACAGGGCGGTGATGCCGCCTGGACTGCCATCCCTGACGCTGGTCAGGGCAGTGAAGCCGGAAGCCGGGCTCATCATTGATGCCGCGGAAAAGAGGATGCGCTACATCATTGTGACCGTTCTTGACGAAGAAGCCCTCCGGTATGCGGAGAACCTTCCCCTTATCCTCAGTTCTGGGATTGTGAGCCTCTTTGCATGGGAGATGGCGAGGTGCGCTGTCCGGGCAAGCGAAGAGCAGATGAGGCTCCAGTTTTCGTCAGCACGCATGCCGCCGTTCCTTAACTGCGCCACCATCGAATGGGTCACGCTTTACACCGGCAGGGGGAAGTATTACGGCCCTGACAACCTGCGGGATATGTCAGAAGATCATGACGAACAGCTGGATCTCGGCCTGCATCTTTTCCACCTGCGGGAGATGGAAGACCCGCTGGTTAAAAGGCTCCTGGAGGCTGATGAGAGCATAACACGGCAGCCGGAAGAGGGCAATATGGCCGGAAAGTTTGTGGACGAAGGGGAAAATGGACAGGAATGAAGAAGGCCAGCATCCCCGTAAGAGCCGGACCGGAAGCGGTGCCCGGAAGTGAAAACAGAAGCAGAAAACTTTGTGAAAAATGACGGACAGGAGGATCGATATGGTTTGCCCAAAATCATTAACGGAACCTGACACTGGTAACTTAGAGGTTGTGCGCAGGGAGGCGTTTGCCCGGGATGAATCCGGGCCTGCCATGGTTTTCGATTACAGCCGGAAAGGATCAGTGACATTTAACAAGGCCTGCCTGGATGTCCTTGGCGACCCGGAATATGTGCTGCTCCTGATCAACACGGAAAAAAAGATGTTTGTCCTGCAAAGGTGGCGCAAAATCAGGCGGAGGGAAAGGTTGCCGAGAGGATACAAGGTAGAGAGAAACGAAAAGGGAGCGTACGTCCAGGAAGAATGCCTGCTGTTCCTGACAAAGATGGCCGGGCTCATGGACTGGGAGACAGGGCTCGACAGCAGGATCCGGATTTGCGGAAAAAGGACGGACAGTAATCTTGTGGTTTTTGACCTGGCAGAGGCAGTCATGTACACGGGCGGGACTGATGGCAATGAAGCAGAAGAGCCTGCCGGGGAGTGCAGCGCGGTGGAGACCGCCGCATCGTGAAGAAAGGAGATGCAGTTTTTTATGAGGAAACTGGCAAGTATACAGAGGGTTTATGAGATTGAGCCGATAGAAGGCGCGGATAGGATAGAACTGGCGCACGTACTCGGCTGGAAGTGTGTGGTGAACAAGGGACAGTTCAAGCCCATGGACACTGGAGTTTATTTTGAAATCGACAGCTTCCTGCCGGTCCGGCCAGAGTTTGAGTTCATGCGCAGCTCCAGTTACAGGAAAACGGACATCATGGGTGAAGGTTTCAGGCTGAGGACGATGAAGTTCCGCGGTCAGATTTCACAGGGACTCCTGCTTCCTGTCAGCGCGTTCCCTGAGATTCCCGAAGGCGCAGAGGTCGGTACGGATGTGACGGAACTGCTGGGCGTGCGGAAGTGGGAGATCGAGGAACGGGCTACTACAGGCGGCACGGTGATCGGCACGCTTCCCTATGACATACCGCACACCGATGAAACGAGGGTACAGGAAAACCCTGATCTGATCGGCGAGTTTAAGGGCCTGAAATATTACATCAGCACCAAGATGGACGGTTCGTCCCACTCCATCGGCATAGACGAAAATGGGTTCCATGTCACCGGCCACAATTATGAGTACAAAGATGACGGTATGAGTTCCTTCTACAACCTGGTAAATGAACGCGGCTACAGGGAGAAACTGGAGCAGTTTGCGGCAGAGGCCGGGCTGCGGACGCTGACCATACAGGGAGAGCTGTGTGCGCCAGGCATCCAGCAGAACAGGCTGCGGCTCCGGAAACCGGAATGGTATGTGTTCACGATAAAGGAAGACGGGAAACGCGTCGGCCTGCAGAGGATGGTGGAGATCTGCGGGATCCTTGGCATGGAGCACGTCCCCATCGAAGAAGTGGACACGGACCTGCCGTCCAAATATCCAACAGTGGAAGATTTGCTTGAAAGGGCAGACGGCGACTACCCGAACGGCGGGAAGAAGGAAGGCATTGTGATCCGCCCGGTGGAGCCAGTCTATTCAAAGCTGATCAGCGCGGAGCTTTCCATGAAGGTGGTCAGCAACAAGTACCTGCTGAAAAACGAGAAGTGAGCAGATAGA
>CADCQE010000199.1 GCA_902803505.1 uncultured Lachnospiraceae bacterium
AACCTTAGTAATTGCCGAAGGCAATTGCTTAGATTAACTGCATATAGGGAAAACGAAAGGTTCTGCGCAGCAGATAATTTCGTTAAAGGCTATAATATCGTTAACGGCTATAACAAAGTCAAATGGGACTTGGGGAAATCTCTCCTGTCCCATTTTTCAAGTATACTGACCAGTGTATGATAAGGAGGACTAACCATGGGCGGCTTTTTCGGAGTTGCTTCGCATAATGACTGTGTATTCGATCTGTTCTACGGCACGGACTATCACTCCCACCTGGGCACGCGCAGGGCAGGTATGGCCGTGTACGGGAAGGAGGGGGGCTTTAACCGTGCGATCCACAATATCGAGAGCAGTTATTTCCGCCCGAAGTTCGAGCGGGACATTCAGTCCATGGAGGGAACACTCGGGATCGGCTGCATCAGCGACTACGAATCCCAGCCCCTCGTCATACGCTCCCATCTCGGCACATTTGCGATCGTCACGGTCGGAAAGATCAACAACATTGATGAGATCACTGCAAAGCTGTCGGAGCTGAGGCATCAGCATTTTATGGAAATGAGCGGAGGGGGGACGAGTCCCACGGAGCTCGTCGCGGCCCTCATTTCCCAAAAAGAGAGCTACGAGGACGGGATTCGCTACGCACAGGAGCTGATCCGCGGGTCCATGACGATCCTGCTCCTCACTCCGGACGGACTTTATGCGGGGCGGGACCGCTTCGGCCGGACCCCTGTGGAGGTCGGGAGAAAGGAAGGCGCCCGCTGCGTCGCCTTCGAGAGCTTCTCCTATCTGAACCTCGGATACGAGACGGAGAAGGAGCTGGGGCCGGGCGAGATCGTCTTCCTCACGGCCGATTACTGTGAGACCGTCCGCGAGCCCTTCCGCAAGATGCGCGTCTGTTCCTTCCTATGGATTTATTACGGATTCCCGGCTTCGGTGTATGAGGGGCTGAATGTGGAGCACACGCGCTATGAATGCGGACGCGCACTCGCACGCAGAGACCTCACACGGGGCATTCACCCGGACTGTATCGCGGGGGTTCCGGACTCCGGTGTCGCCCATGCGGTCGGCTATGCAAATGAATCCGGCATCCCTTATGAGCGGCCCTTTGTCAAATACACTCCCACCTGGCCGAGGAGCTTTATGCCCACGCACCAGGACAAGCGCAACCTGATCGCGAAGATGAAGCTGATCCCGAACCAGGCGCTGATCAGCGGCAAGTCCCTCCTTCTGATTGACGACTCCATCGTGAGGGGCACGCAGCTAAGGGAGACGACCGAATACCTCTTTCAGAACGGCGCCGCAGAGGTTCACATCCGGCCGGCCTGCCCTCCCCTGGTCTTCGGCTGTCCCTACCTCAATTTCTCCCGCTCGAATTCCGAGATGGAGCTCATCACCCGGAGAGTGATTGAGCGCCTGGAGGGAGCGGCCGCCCTCCCCGCGGAGACGCTGGAGCGCTACGTCAATCCGGACACGGAGGAGTATGCCGCGATGCTCGAGGAGATTCGCAGGGAGCTGAATTTCACCTCCCTCCACTACCACCGGCTGGATGATATGGTGGAGGCGATCGGGATAGAGCCTTGCAAGCTTTGCACTTACTGCTGGAATGGGCAGGAGTAGTAAAAAGTAGGACAGAGGGGGCGGTTCTTGGTGACCCACTTTTTTAAAAAGCGTGTCACCAAGAACCGTCCCCTCTGTCCCAGCAGGTCACCAAGAACCGTCCCCCTGTCCCACTTTCGCCAGCCTCGCCATCGAAGCAATCATCTTCTTGACTCCCCAGGACGGAAAGTCTACCGTGACGAGATAGTCCTTCCCACTCTTCTTCAGCTCAAGAACGGTTCCGCTGCCGAACTTCACATGCCGCACGGTATCGCCCTCGGCATAATCCACTGTGCCCGTCTCCCCGGCTTTTGAGGAGGGGGATGAGGGCTCTCCGGCTCTTGCGGACAGCTGCCCGCCGTACAGTGCTGCCTGGGGCGCCGGCTTCTCCGGCGGAAGCGCATCCAGAGCCTGCCGCATCCCGGCATTCACTCCCCAGCCCGAGAGCTCCAGCTTTCGGCCCGCTTTGGCCTCCCGCTCTCCTTCCAGCTCCATCAGCTCCCTGGGGATCTCGCGGATAAAACGGGACACTTCACTGCGCCGTCTCTCTCCCCGCGTCATCCGCTCTCTAGCACAGGTGAGGGTGAGCTGCTCCTTCGCCCGGGTGATGCCCACATAGCAGAGTCTGCGCTCCTCTTCGATCTCCTCCATGGGATCGTCCGAGTTGATGGCCATGCTGCTCGGAAAGAGTCCCTCTTCCATGCCCGCCATGAAAACCAGCGGAAACTCCAGTCCCTTCGCGCTGTGCAAAGTCATGAGCAGGACGCGGTCATCGTCCTCCGACACAGTATCAATATCCGCGATCAGCGCCACTTCTTCCAGGAATCCCGAGAGCGTGGGATGCTCGCGCTCCTCCTCGTACTGCACGGTCTTGGAGATCAGCTCGTTGATGTTCTCGATCCGCGCCTGGGCCTCTTCGGTGCCTTCCGCTTCCAGTTCTTCTACATAGCCGGTAAGCTCCAGAAGCTTCCGGAGAAGCTCCGAGATCGACCCCACTTCCGCCTTGGCCCGGAGCACTCCGATCAGGTCGGTAAAATGCTCCACCTTCTTTGCCGCAGCGGCAGAGATCCCGGGGATGTCCGCCGCACGGCCGGCCGCTTCTAAAAAAGTAAGAGCGCCTTCATCAGCGAAATCCGCTATCTTCTGTATCGTCGAGCCCCCGATTCCTCTCTTGGGGACGTTGATGATGCGCTGCACCTGGAGATTGTCGGAGCCGTTGTCCACTGTCTTCAGATAGGCGAGGATGTCCTTGATCTCTTTTCTCGAATAGAAATTGATGCCCCCCACAATCCTGTAGGGGAGATTCGCCATGATCATTTTCTCTTCGAAGAGGCGCGACTGGGCATTCGTCCGGTAGAGCACTGCACAGTCTCTGTAACAGCGGGAGGACGAGCGGACGGCGGAAGCGATCTCCCCGCAGATATACTCCGCCTCTTCAAACCCATTTGAAAATGTGCGGAAGCGGAGCTTGCTGCCCTCCGGATTTTTCGTCCAGAGCCGCTTGTCCTTTCTTCCGCGGTTGTGGTGAATCACCTCATTGGCGGCATCCAATATGGTTCCTGTAGAGCGGTAATTGCGCTCGAGCTTCACCACGACCGCGTCCGGAAAGATTTCCTCAAAGCTCAATATGTTGCGGATATTCGCTCCCCTGAATTTGTAAATGCTCTGGTCGTCGTCGCCCACCACGCAGAGATTGCGGTATTTGCCCGCCAGAAGGCTCACCAGGCGGAACTGGGCTGTATTCGTGTCCTGGTACTCGTCCACCATCAGGTAGCGGAAGCGCTCCTGGTAGACCCCCAGCACATCCGGATGCGTCTCAAAGAGGCGCACTGTATTGCAGATCAGATCGTCAAAGTCCATCGCATTGTTCTCGGAGAGGCGGTCCTGATAGGAGCGGTAGAGATCCGCGACCTTCGCCCCGTAGAAATCCGTATGGATCCGGGAAAACTTCTCAGGGCTTATGAGCTCGTCCTTCGCAGAGGAGATCCTTGCAAGAATTCCTTTCTCCTTCATATAACGCGTGTCAATCTGCTTTTGTTTGAACAGGCTCTTCATCACGGAGAGCTGGTCGTCGCTGTCATAGATGGAAAAATAGCGTGTGTATCCGAGCAGTTCGGCATACCTTCTTAAAATGCGGACGCACAGAGAGTGGAAGGTGCTGACCCAGATCTCTCCGGAGCCGAACCCGATCATCTGGTCCACGCGGCTGCGCATCTCATCCGCGGCCTTGTTGGTAAATGTGATCGCCAGAATCCGGCCCGGACTGACTCCGAGCACGTCAATGAGGTATGCGATTCTGTGAACAAGGGCGCGGGTCTTGCCGGAGCCGGCTCCGGCGAGGATCAGGACAGGTCCCTCGCTTGCCTCGACTGCCTTGCGCTGCTCTTCATTGAGCTGACTGAGAATCTCCTGAGCTTCCATGCGTGAATCTCCTCTCATCGTCATTTCTTTCGCGGTATTGTCCCATCATAGCAAAGCCGCCCCTCTCAGACAAGAGGACTTTTCAATGCCGGGCATTCGAAAAGTTCTTGTATTCTTGTTTTGAAAACTATATGATAGATATAGTAAATGCCTTTTATATAGAAAGGAACTGCGAAGATATGGATGAAAAATCACGTAATATGATCCGGGCCGTCATAGAGGAATTCAACCGCTTCAGCTATATCGCCCCGGAGGACGTTCCGGACATCCAGCTCTACATGGACCAGATCACGACCTTCATGGACGGCAAGCTCTCCTCCTGCAAGCGCTACCCTGATGAAAAGATCCTGACGAAGACAATGATCAATAACTACACAAAAAACAAGCTGATCCCGCCGCCCGAGAAAAAGCGGTATTCTAAGGATCACCTTCTTCTCCTGATCTATGTCTATTATTTGAAGGATTTTTTGCAGATCAGCGATATCCAGACCCTGCTGGGCCCCTTGACAGAAAAATGCTTTGCCGGCGATGACCAGCTGTCCATGCAGGAGGTTTATAACGCAGTTGTCCGGCTCGTAAAGGGGCAGACCGGTTACATGACAAAGGATCTGATGCGCAGATGGAAGATGGCCCGCTCCACATTCCCGGACGCGCCGGAGGAGTCAGCAGAATATCTCCAGGTGTTCTCCTTCATCTGTCTTCTCAGCTTCGACGTCTACGTCAAGAAAAAGCTAATCGAGAAGGTAGTGGATGAGATGAATCAATCCAGGGGCGGCCAGGCAGAAACGGAGAATTGAGGGACAGGCATCAATCCTTCTTCTGCTGGCCGAGCTTTCCCCATACGATCTCGTAGCCGTCATTTCCATAATTCAGGGAGCGGTTGACGCGGCTGATCGTCGCAGTAGACGCACCCGTCTTCT
This sequence comes from uncultured Lachnospiraceae bacterium, assembly GCA_902803505.1. Taxonomy (GTDB): domain Bacteria; phylum Bacillota; class Clostridia; order Lachnospirales; family Lachnospiraceae; genus Chordicoccus. The sequence goes on from CADCQE010000199.1 coordinate 4,938, forward strand.
CAGAGATATCGAGATAGGTCTTCTTGTCCCGCAGCATGCCTGCCACTTCGTACCGCTGGGATAAGGAAGCGATCTCATTCATCGTACACACATCCATAAAGAAAGCATAACACTCATCGCGGTTCTCGAGTGTCAGGATGGCATCAAACAGACTATCTACTGATGGATTATGCAGCTTGTTGCTCATCTTCTAAGTTTCCTCCTATGGCAATCTTATTTCAGAAGCTTTGAGAGAAAGTCCTGTGTTCTCGGATGCTGCGGTTGACTGAAGAATGCTTCGGGTTCATTTTCCTCAAGGATCTGTCCGTCATCCACAAATAAAACCCGGTTTGCCACTTCTCTGGCAAAGTTCATCTCATGTGTCACCACAGCCATCGTCATTCCGTCCGAAGCGAGCTCCTTCATGACCTCCAGCACCTCGCCCACCATCTCCGGGTCAAGAGCGGAAGTCGGTTCGTCGAAGAGCATCACTTTGGGCTTCATGGCCAGAGACCGCACGATGGCGATGCGCTGTTTCTGTCCGCCTGAGAGCTGGTTGGGATAAGAGCCAGCCTTATCTTCGAGGCCGATGCGCTTCAGAAGCTTCATTGCATTCTCTTCCGCCTCCTGCGGCGAGTCATGCTTCACCAACACCGGAGAGAGCGTAATGTTCTTCAGCACCGTCAGATGGGGAAAGAGATTAAAATGCTGGAAGACCATCCCCATCTGAGCCCGGATCTGGTCGATGTTCACTCCCGGTGCATTGATGGTCTGCCCCTCGAAGAGGATCTCTCCCTTTGTCGGTTCCTCAAGAAGATTCATACAGCGGAGCAGGGTGCTCTTTCCGGAGCCGGAGGGCCCCACTATGACGACCTTCTCTCCTTTCCCGATCTCACAGTTGATTCCCTTCAGGACCTCAACAGATCCGGAGGCATTATGAAATGTTTTGTATAGATTCTTAACGGAGATCACTCTTTGCCAGCCTCCCTTCGATGACATGCAGAATCTGGGTAAGGCAGATCACTATGATCAGGTAAATAATGGCCACTGCGATAAGCGGCGGAAACGCGTCATAGGTTATGGAGCGGATGATGTCCCCGCCCTTGGTCAGATCCTGGATTCCCACATAGCCTGCCACAGACGTCTCCTTCAGGAGAACGATGAACTCGTTGAATATGGCGGGCGCCACATTTTTAAAGGCCTGCGGGAGAATAATGTGCAGCATCGTCTGGCGGGAGCTCAGTCCCAGGGACCTCCCGGCTTCAGTCTGTCCCCTGTCCACGGACTGGATGCCGCTGCGGATGACCTCCGCCACGTAGGCCGCGGAGTTGAGTCCGAAGGACACGATCGCGATCATGATCGGAGCCCCGCTCGCCCAGATGACGAAATACATGATCATCAGCTGGACCACCATCGGCGTCCCGCGGATCACAGTCAGGTACAGTCCGCACAAGAGATTCGCAATCCTGAGCGGGATCCTCTTCTTCTTGCTCTGCTGATAGTTCACCCTGACAAGTGCGATGATGACACCGATCAGGACGCCGATCAGCAGGGCAAATACAGTGATCAGAACCGTATTGCCCAGTCCCCGCACAAGATACATATATCGATTCTGGCTTATAAAATCATCATATAGGCGCTCAGCCAGGCTTCGATTCATGCCCCCTCCTCTTTCCTATAAGCTTGAAAGAAGCGCCGGCACGCTCTCCCGATGTCCCGGCAGCTTCTTTCCTATTTTCGTTACTCCAATGATGCAGCTTCGGACACACCTGCTTCCGGAGCAGCTGTCCTGCGAAGCAGGATTGTGAATCGCTCTCCTTAAGCGGTTCACAAAGATTAACGCGTTTTGTTTCCAAGGCTGCTGATACAGCCGGATCATTCCGCAGTAGAATCCGCCTCTTCCTCCCCTGTGATGTACTTGGAGACGATCTCATCCATCTCTCCGCTCTCATTGAGCTCTTTGATCACCTCATTGATGACATCCACCAGATCGCTGCCCTGCGGAACCGCGATCGCATAGGTTTCCTCTGTCAGGGCCTCATCGAGGGTCTTGATCTTGTCGGGGTTCTTCTCAACAAGCTTACGTGCCGGGAAATCGTCGATGACGACAGCATCCAGGCGGCCCGTCATCAGATCCGAGACGGCATCCATTCCCTTGTGATAGCGCTTCACTTCCTTGACTGTGATGTCGCCGCTGCCGTCTTCATTCGTCACGTAGATGTCGCCGGTCGTTCCCTGCTGCACACCGACAACCTTGCCGTTGAGGTCCTCGCGGGCAGCGATGTCGGAGTCCGTCTTGACGATAATGGTCTGGGAGGCGTTGAAATAGTTGTCTGAGAAATCGACATTCTTCCTGCGCTCGTCCGTAGCTGTCATGCCCGCCGCGATGAAATCCGCTTTCCCGGCTAAGAGGCTGGGGATCAGGGAGTCAAAATCGATGTCATCGATCTTTAGCTTCACACCGAGCTTCTCGGCGATCTTTTCTGCGATCTCGCAGTCGATCCCGACGGTCTCCTCACCGTCCTTGTACTCAAAAGGCTCAAACTCGGCATTGGTCGTCATCACTACTTCTCCTGCCGCCTTAATCGCCTCGACTGCGCTGCCGTCCGCGTGCACGGCGGCTGCGCCCATCGGCATGACCATTGCTGCTGCAAGCACAAGAGCTGTGATTTTCTTCCTGTTCATAACGAAAATCCTCCTTATTCGTTTTTCCTTCATGTGAGAATGATTTTGTTTTACGATTTACCATTTTAACATTTCACCGTGTTAAATTCAATGACAAACAAAAATAAAGTGATTTCTATTTACTATTCACGGCCAATCTGCAATCAGGTTCTGGCTCATCATGCTTGCATGAGATTCCTTTATATGCTGAATTCCCTCCTGCCGCTCCTCTTTACTATCCCCAAGGGGGGTGTTATGATGGGACGATAGAGAACAGCTGCTCTCACAAACCCTCTTTTGGAAAGGGAAAAGAAAAGATGAAGATGGCGGAAGGTCTGACGCTTTATAAACTGATTGTGCTCTACATGCTGAGGAAAGTGAACTTTCCTCTCTCCAATACACAGATCACAGAGTTCATGATCGACAGGGACTACACCGATTACTTCCATGTGCAGGAAGCGATCCACGATCTTGTAGATGCCCGCCTGATCACCGTGAAGACGATCCGGAACAGCTCCCAGTATACTGCGACGAACGACGGGGAGAAGACGCTGGAATATTTCAGCAATGAGATTCCCTACGCCAAGAAGAAGGAAATCGACCAGTATCTGAAGGATAATGCCTTCGAGCTGCGCAATGAAAGCTGCATGATCGCTGACTGGTCCCTGACCGGGGACGGCGGCTATGCCGTCAACTGCCGGGTCAATGAGGGGCGGGAGACGCTCATCTCCCTCACCATTCAGGTGGCGACGGAGCAGGAGGCCGAGCGCATCTGCGACAAGTGGCCCGCCGCCGCGCCCCAGATCTACCTGAATCTGATGAAGCAGCTGCTGTAGACAGAGCCGTCCCCACTGCAGCATTTCGATCCATCACCTTCCAATTCTTTTGAAGTACTCCCGGATCGTCTGCTCATAGCCGTTGGATGTGGGCTCGTAGAAGCGGGTCCCCACCAGTTCATCCGGCAGATACTGCTGCTCCACGTAATGGTTCGGATAGTCGTGGGCGTATTTGTAGCCGATCCCTTTCCCCAGCTTCTCATGGCCGGGGTAATGGGCATCCTGCAGATGGGCGGGCACGCTGGTCCGCTTCTCTCTCACCGACTGCATCGCCGCATAGATCGCCTCGGTCACCGCGTTGCTCTTCGGCGCGCAGGCCACATAGACAGCTGCCTGTGCAAGGATCAATTGGGATTCCGGCATGCCGACCCGCTCCACTGCCTGCGCACAGCTGGCGGCCACTGTGATCGCGCGGGGATCTGCATTTCCCACATCCTCTGAGGCACAGATCATGATGCGCCTGGCGATGAAGCGGACGTCCTCCCCCGCGGTCAGCATTTTTGCCAGATAATAGACAGCCGCGTCGGGATCCGAACCCCGCATGCTCTTGATAAACGCAGAGATCGTGTCATAATGCTGGTCGCCGCTCTTGTCATAGCGGACGGCGCGGCGCTGAATGCAGTCTTCTGCGACGCCCAGATCGATCCACAGCTCGCCCTGTGCATTCCGCTCAGTGGTCATCACCGCCAGCTCCAGGGCATTGAGTGCCATGCGGGCATCGCCTCCCGCCACGTCGGCGAGAAAGCTGCAGGCCTCCATGGTCAGATGCGCCTGATAGCTCCCAAGGCCCCGGTCCTTGTCCTCCATAGCCCGCTGCAGGAGCAGCATAATGTTCTCCTTCGACAGAGGCTTCAGTTCAAAAATCGTGGACCGGGACAGAAGCGCCGCATTGACTTCAAAATAGGGATTCTCGGTTGTCGCGCCGATCAGCACGACAGTCCCGTCCTCCACAAAGGGCAGGAGGTAATCCTGCTGGGCTTTGTTGAAGCGGTGGATTTCATCGATGAACAAAATGGTCCGCTTGCCGTAGCCCCCCAGCTGCTCCTTCGCATAAGCTGTCGCCTCCTCCATCTCCTTCTTTCCTGAGGTCGTGGCGTTGAGCTGGCGGAAGGAGGCATTCGTGGAATTGGCGATGACCCTGGCGAGGGTCGTCTTGCCGGTCCCGGGCGGGCCGTAGAAGATCAGGGAGCTGAGCCGGTCAGCCCGGATCGCCCTATAGAGCAGCTTCCCCTTCCCTATGATGTGCTCCTGTCCCACGACCTCCTCTAACGTGCGGGGACGCATCCTGAGGGCCAGCGGCGACTCCTGCTCCTGCTTCTGCTGCTGCATGTATTCAAAGAGATCCATGGAAATCCTCCCCAGATGATAAGAAAACCGCATTCCTCGATGCGGACGGTGAAAGCGTCAGAAAAAAGGACATAGGGGACGCCCCCCATGTCCTTTCTAATCGCTTCAATTACGCTACAGCGGCCTTTGCCTTCTCTGCAAGTGCGGTGAAGCCTTCCGGATCATTCACTGCGATGTCAGCGAGAACCTTGCGGTTGATCTCGATGTTCGCGGCCTTCAGGCCGTGCATGAAGTTGCTGTAGTTGAGACCGTTCATTCTGGCCGCCGCATTGATGCGGGCGATCCAAAGCTTGCGGAAATCTCTCTTTCTCTGCTTGCGGCCCTTGTAGGCGCTGGCGAGAGCGCGCATAACGGACTGCTTCGCGATGCGGTACTGCTTCGATCTGGCTCCGTAGTAACCCTTTGCCAGCTTCAAGGTGCGGTTATGTCTTTTTCTGGCGTTTAAGCCGCCTTTAATTCTTGCCATCTTCTATTCCTCCCCTTCTTAAAGATACGGTAAGATCTTCTTCATGACCTTAGCGTTTGTCGGATCCGTGATCGTTGCGTGCCGGAGATTTCTCTTGGTCTTGCGATCCTTCTTCGTGAGGATGTGGCTCTTATAAGCTTTCATTCTTTTGAGCTTGCCCGTGCCGGTGGCGTGGAAGCGCTTCGCGGCAGCTCTCTTCGTCTTCATCTTAGGCATAATCTTATTCTCCTCTCTTTATAAATGATCAAACGTCAAAACTTGCAGCTTGGGATGCCGGAGGATTGGCCCGATGCTAAGCATCATATAGTCATTCCTCATTTTTTCTCTGTCAGGAACATGGTCATGAAACGGCCTTCCATCTTCGGCGGTTTCTCAACTACGGCAATATCCGCAAGCTTCTCGGCAAATTCCTCCATCATCGGACGGCTCTGCGCCGTGTGGGCCATCTCACGTCCGCGGAATCGTATGCTCACTTTTACCTTGTTCCCTTTCTGGATGAACTTCCTCGCAGCGCCGACCTTCGTATTGAAATCATTCGTATCGATGTTCGGAGACATGCGGATCTCTTTGATCTCAATGATCTTCTGCTTTCTGCGGGCTTCCTTCTCCTTGCGGGACTGCTCATACTTGTACTTGCTGTAGTCAATGATCTTGCATACCGGAGGGGTCGCCTTCGGTGCGATTTTGACAAGATCCAGGCCAGCTTCATCGGCCATTGCCTGCGCTTCCCGCGCAGACATGATGCCCATCTGTTCACCGTTTTCACCGATCAGACGGATCTCACGATCACGAATCTGTTCGTTAATCATTAAGTCGCTAATGTTTGTACCCTCCCTGATGAAAAATGTTCCTGACGGTGTCCGCTGCATGCCACAAAAAATCGGACAGCACCAAAGACTGTCCGCATACCATCGAAATTCACAGCGCGGCTTGCCTGCGCACTGCTCAATATCAACGCCCTTCACTGGATATGAAACCGTTCCGGGGTGAGAGTGGACACTCTGCTTGTTTTGCCGTAACCCACTCTAACACCGCAGCACTTGCTTGTCAAGGAAAAAATCTGCGGGGCAGGGGGCGTCCTTACGGGCTGCACTCAGCGTCCGCAGCAATACTTATACTTCTTGCCGCTTCCGCAGGGGCAGGGATCGTTTCTGCCGATCTTCTTGGGCTTCACAATCGTCCCGGACTTCTTCTGCTCCAGATAGTACTCCTTCTGTTCTTCCTTGGTGAAAATGTCATCCCACTGGGGCAGCTGATAGAGCCAGTCCGCTTTCGCGTCCACCATGTTCATGTAGAGCTTCTTCTTGTCAAACACGAGATTGACCGGAGTATCCGCCTCCATGGTCTCAATCGGGTTCGGCTCCACGAGGGAATCATTGATGCCGTCCAGAAAGCCGACCATGGTCTCCAGCGGGACCTCGTACCGGTCCGCCAGCTCCTGCACAGTGCCTCTCACTTCCTCATCCGGATGCGAGAGCAGCTGCGCATAGATCCCCTTCTCCACTGCGAAATAGGAGTCCCAGAATCTCTGCAGCCATCCCTTGTCCGCCTTCTCGTCGTAGGCCTTTGTGCGCCACTTCCCAAGGAGTGAGTTCCTGTCGATCTTCTGTCCTTCTTCTACTGCAGGGACCGTTTGTTCTGTATCTGCCATAATGCCTATTGTTCTCCTTTTTTATATCTAAAAGTCAGAGTAATAACTTATCACACTTCCGAGCGAATCGCAAGACAAAGTGAATCGTCCAAAAGGCCCGCCGCTACGCCTGCCAGCGCACGCCCACAGCGGCGAGCTTCTCCGCGGCGTCATTGATGTCGGTAAAAACAATGCCGCCCATTCCCTCCCGCTTTGCGGCGTCGACATTCTCCTTGTTGTCATCAATAAAAATGGTCCGCCCCGGGTTCAGGTGGTACTTCCGGATCAGCCTCTGGTAGATCTGCGGCTCAGGCTTTACTTCCTGGTACTCATAGGACCAGATCCCGCCGTCCATGAGCTTCGTGAAATCCATCGCGCCTCTGGCCACGGCGGCGTCATGCCCCGTGCGCCCCCAGTTGGAGAGATAATACAGCTTGTAGCCCTTCCGCTTCAGAGCCCGCAGCCAGCTCTCCGTGTACCAGAAGGGCTCGCAGCACTCGTGCATAACGGGCAGAATCTTGCGGAACTCCGCCTCATACTCCGGGATCTGCGCGAGAACATCCCTTATGATCTCGTCATCTTCCTTCCTGGAGCGGTCAAATTCCCGCCACAGCGGTGTGAGGACAACCCGGTCCCTTATCGCTGCGACAGCCTCTTCGGAGATTCCCATCTCCGCCGCGCATTCTTCCCAGGGCCAGTCGACCAGCACCTTCCCCAGATCGAAAACCAGCGAATCGACGACGGCGGACTTCTGGGGCCTGACCATGCGGGCGACCATCAGGATCAGGTAGAGCAGAACCGGCACCAGGATGGTGGCCCCGATCGCGAGCCGGAAAAAGAACTGCGCCTGGGGGCTCTTCTGGAAGGCCAGGACAAAAGCGGATACATACATGCCCGCGAGCAGCACGATTCCCACGATCGCCAGGACCTGTTTCGTCTTCTTCACGGCCTATGCCTCCTTGTCTCTTTTATAAATGATATCCTCCCGCCCCGGTCCGTTGGACACATAGGTGATGGGATACCCGAGATGCTCCTCAATGAATTCCACGTATTTCCGGCAGTTCTCCGGCAGTTCCTCATAGCTGCGGATCCCCGTGATGTCGCATTTCCAGCCGGGGAGCAGCTTATAGACGGGCTTCGCTCTCTGTAAAAATGTGGTCACCGGAAACTCCTCCGTGTACTCCCCGTCGATCTCATAAGCGACGCAGACCGGGATCTCATCGAGATAGCCCAGGACATCCAGCACGGTCAGGGCCACATCCGTAGTTCCCTGCAGCCGGCATCCATATCTGGATGCCACGAGGTCGTACCAGCCAACGCGGCGCGGGCGGCCCGTGGTGGCACCGTACTCGCCTCCGTCGCCGCCTCTTCTTCTCAGCTCCTCTGCCTCTTCTCCGAAGATCTCGGATACGAACTCTCCCGCTCCCACAGCACTGGAGTAGGCCTTGGTGACCGTGACGACCTTCCTGATCGCGCAGGGCGGCACACCGGCCCCCACTGCCCCGTAACCGGCCAGCGTGGAACTGGAGGTGACCATGGGATAGATGCCGTGGTCCGGATCCTTCAGCGTTCCCAGCTGCCCTTCAAGGAGCACTTCTTTGCCCTCCTTCAGCGAGCGGCTCAGGAAGGCAGAGGTATCCGCGGCGTAAGGAGCAAGCATTTCCTTATACTGCATCAGCTCCTCCATGATCTCCTCCACTTTGAGCTCCTCGTGGCCGTAGAGATATTTTAACAGAAGATTCTTCTTGAGAAGAATTCCCTCTACCTTCTCCCGGAGCGCCTCCATGTCCTCCAGCTCGCTGACCTGGATGCCGGTCTTTGCGTATTTGTCGGAATAGAACGGAGCGATGCCGGACTTTGTGGAGCCAAAGGACTTCCCCGCAAGGCGCGCCTCCTCCAGAGTATCGAAGAGCACGTGATAGGACATCACGATCTGGGCGCGGTTCGAGATGAGAAGTCTGGGAGCCGGCACACCCCGGCCTGCGAGCTCCGCCAGCTCCTCCATGACCTTACGGGGACTCAGCGCCACGCCGTTCCCGATCACATTCGTCACCTCCGGATGAAAGACGCCGGAGGGAAGGGTGTGCAGTGCAAATTTCCCGAAATGATTCTTTATCGTATGACCTGCATTTGCTCCGCCCTGGAAGCGGACCACCACGTCGGCCCGCTCGGCCAGCACATCGGTGATCTTTCCTTTTCCCTCATCACCCCAGTTTGCTCCGACAACTGCTGTAACCATAATCCTTATCGCTCCTTTCCGATCTCAACAAAGGACTGCAAGGTCCTTATACCCGAATTTCCGCTGAATCGACAATTGCATCTTGATTCGCCGCAAGCAGCGGTTCAACCGTCTCGCGGAGATATTTTTCAGTCTGATACGGCGCCCTTCCCACATATTTCGCCGGGTCCATCGCCTGCTCCAGCTCCCCGCGGGACAGCGGGAAGGCCGGATCCGCTGCGATCAGGTCGAGCAGAGGATTCTCCCCGCCCTCTTCCTTGATCACGCGCCCCGCCTCCATGGACAGCTGCCGGATCTTCTCGTGGAGCTCCTGCCGGTCGCCGCCGGCCTGCACGGCGTCCATCATGATATTCTCGGTGGCCATGAAGGGAAGCTCGGCCATCAGGTGCCTGCGGATGACCTTCGGGTAGACGACGAGCCCGCCGGCCACATTTGCGACCAGATCGAGAATTCCATCCGCGGCCAGGAAGCCCTCCGGGACGGACAGTCTCTTGTTGGCGGAGTCATCCAGTGTGCGCTCAAACCACTGGGCCGAGGAAGTGAGGGCCGGGTTCAGCGCGTCTGCCATGAGATATCTGGCGAGGGAGGCGATCCGCTCCGAGCGCATCGGATTCCTCTTGTAGGCCATGGCAGAGGAGCCGATCTGCTTCTTCTCGAAGGGCTCCTCCACTTCCTTCAGGTGCTGCAGCAGGCGTATGTCATTGGAGAACTTGGCGGCACTCGCCGCAATTCCCGCTAGGACATTCAGGACGCGGGCATCAACCTTTCGGGAATAGGTCTGCCCGGACACAGGGTAGCAGCCGGGAAAGCCCATCTTCTCCGCAATCATCGGATCGAGGCGGTCGCAGAGCTCCTCGTTTCCCTCAAAGAGCTCAAGAAAGGAAGCCTGTGTGCCCGTAGTCCCCTTCGAGCCCAGGAGCCGCAGCGTCCCGCGCACGTAGTCCAGATCCTCCAGGTCCATCATGAATTCCTGGAGCCAGAGCGTCGCCCGCTTCCCCACCGTCGTCGGCTGGGCGGGCTGGAAATGGGTAAAGGCCAGTGTCGGAAGTTCGCGGTATTCTTCTGCAAACTTTGCGAGCTTCGCGATCACACTCAGGAGCTTCCTCCGGATCAGGTCCAGGGCATCCCGCATGAGGATCAGGTCCGTGTTGTCCCCGACATAGCAGGATGTGGCGCCCAGATGGATGATGCCCTTTGCTTTGGGGCACTGCAGTCCGTAGGCGTACACATGGGACATCACGTCATGGCGCACCTCCCGCTCTCTCGCTTCCGCCGCCTCGTAATTGATGTCCTCTGCGTGTGCCTTCAGCTCGGCAATCTGCTCGTCCGTGATGGGCAGCCCAAGCTCCCGCTCCGTCTCGGCCAGAGCGATCCAGAGCTTCCTCCAGGTGCGGAACTTCCGCTCCCTGGAAAAGATCTCCTGCATTTCCCTGCTGGCGTAGCGCTCAGACAGGGGGCTTACGTATCTGTCGTACATGGCAGCTGCTCCTTTCAGCTCTGTTTGCTGTAGCCGGCGAGGAAATGCTTTGTGCGCTCCTCCCTGGGATGATTGATGACTTCTCTCGCGTCGCCCTGCTCCACGATGACGCCGCCGTCCATAAAGATGACCCTGTCCGCCACGTCCCTGGCGAAGGCCATCTCATGGGTGACGATGATCATGGTGGTATTCTTCACGGCCAGCTCCCGGATGACGCGGAGCACTTCCCCGGTCAGCTCCGGGTCGAGGGCGGAGGTGGGCTCATCGAAGCAGAGGATGTCGGGCTCAAGGGCCAGGGCCCTGGCGATGGCGACTCTCTGCTGCTGTCCGCCGGAGAGCTGGTGGGGGTAGTTCTCCATCCGGTCCGACAGTCCCATCTGCTCCAGCAGCTGCTCACCTCTTTGCCGGATCTCCGCCTCCGAGGCCTTGTTCCGCCCTTCCTTCGCGGCAAGGAGCGGGGCCAGGGTGACATTCTCCAGCGCCGTGAACTGGGGGAAGAGGTTAAAGGACTGAAAGACCATGCCGAAATGAAGCCTCTTCTGCCGCACCTGCTCCTCGGAGACCGATTTCCATTTCGCGGCATCAAAGAGCGTCTCCCCATTTACAGAGATGGTCCCTGCAGTAGGAGTCTCAAGAAAATTGAGACAGCGCAGCAGCGTGGTCTTCCCACTGCCCGAGGAGCCGATGACAGAGATCGCCTCTCCCTTCTCCAGATCAAAGTTGATATCCCTCAGGACCTGGATCTGGCGCGGGCGAAGATCGAGGCTGCCCACCGGCTTCGGAACGGTAAAATACTTCTCTAAGCGTCTGACTTCCAACAGTGCCATATTCTCATTTCCTTTCTGCAATCCATCTATTACCGGAAATAGCTGAGGCGCTGCTCTATCTGGCGGAAGAGAAGCGTCAGCAGGCCGCTGAACACAAGGTAAAACACCCCGGTGAAGAAGAGAGGCCAGACGATTCCTGCGGATTTGATGAAGGACTGTCCGTTCCAGATGATCTCATAGACAGCGATGACCCTGGCCAGGGACGTGTCCTTTACCAGCGTGATGACCTCATTGGAGATCGGGGGAACGATGCGCTTGATAAGCTGCAGCAGGATGATCCTGCGGAAGATCTGTCCGTTCGTCATGCCGAGGACCTTACCCGCTTCATATTGACCGATGGGAATGGACTGGATGCCGCCGCGGTAGATCTCGGAAAAATAGCAGGCGTAGTTGATGACGAAGGCTATGAGGGCCGCCAGAAAGCGGCCTGTGTCTTCCGAGCCCCAGACATTGTGCCCCATGATGCCGGGTCCGTAATAAATGATCAGGAGCTGCAGCAGCAGAGGGGTTCCGCGGATGATCCAGATCAGAAGGCGGATGGGCAGGCGGATCACTGCGAGGCGGCTCATGGAGCCGAAGCAGATGAAGAGCCCTAAGGGGAGAGCACAGACAAGCGTCAGCGAGAAGAGCTTCAGAGTAGCGAGAAACCCGAAAAACAGAGACTGAGTGACGGTTATGAACATATCGCTCCTTCTTTATCCTTTCAGCACGAACATCGACGCCCTGCCGGCCTTCGCCAGCAGAGCGTCGGGAATTGTCTTCAGAATCGTATAGCCGGCTGCATTTACTCCTGCGCAATCAGGGCGGCTGCGACGTCATAGGTCTCAGCGATCTCCTGCATTGTGCCGTCCTTGTAGAGCGCGTCGAACTGCTCATTGATGAAGGCCGCCAGGTCGGAGCCCTTGCGGCAGCCTACGCCGTACTCTTCACTTGTCAGCTCGATCGTGTGTGTGAGCTCCGGATAGCTGGTGCCCTCACCGATCATGGCATCCGCCATAAGGAGGTCGATGATGCTGGCATCGGAAGTGCCGGACTTCACCTCAAGAAGTGTGTCGGACTGAGCGGTCACTGCCGTGTACTTCAGCCCCAGCTCCTTCGCGGTCGCTTCGCCCGCGGAACCGGCCTCAACGGCAAACTTGAGGTCCTTAATGCTCTCTTCGTCCTTGTAATTCTCCGCCTTATCTGCGGAAATGACCACAACCTGGGCGTTGTTCAGGTAGGGCTCTGTCGTCTCCATGGAATTCTTGACCTCATCGGTCAGTGTCATACCGTTCCAGACACAGTCGATGCTCTTATTGTTCAGCTCAAGGATCTTGTTGTCCCAGTCGATCTCAATGAACTTCACCTCGACACCGAGCGCATCCGCCACCTTAACTGCCATATCCGCATCAAAACCGATCCAGTTGCCTTTCTCGTCCTTGTAGTCCATGGGAGCAAAGTCTGTGATGCCGACGATCAGGGAGCCCTTCTCCTTGATGTAGGCGACATCAGAGTCCGCTGCCTCCGCTGCCGAAGCAGCTGTGCTGCAGCACAGGGTGAGTCCAAGAACCATAGAAGCAGTCATGGCTGCGCTTAAAAGTTTCTTCTTCATTCCGGAGTTCCTCCTTGACATCATGTGAATCATTTCGTCTTGTTTGCATCTCTGCCGTATTAACATGGTAAAGTGCTACTCGATCATAGCATGCTTTATCCCTGCGGTCAAGTACGTCAGTTCCCGGCCTCGCTGTGATATTCCTGGCGGATGCGCTGCAGCTCCTTCAGGAGATCCGCAGGCGGGGTAACCGGAGGTACCGCAAAAGAGTCGACAGTGTCAAGCACCTCCCGGATCATCTCCTTGCCGGCCTCCAGCTCCTCGGCTTCGTCGTAAAAGATCTCCCTGGGCTTCGCCAGGGCTGCCGCCAGCAGGCAGTCACGCTTACGCTTCGGGGTCTCCTCCAGGGCAAAGGCCCTGCGGAAGGCCCGGTAGGCCTCCTCATAGTGCAGCAGCTGCATAAGCGCATAGCCGCGGTTGTGCAGGATGGACGCCAGCAGCTTCGTCTCCCCCTTCCGCGTGTTCTCCTCCGCCTGGGAATAGACAGACACAGCCTCCCCGTATTTCCGGTTCCGCGCCAGTGCGTCGCCCTTCATCTTGAGCTGCAGCGGGGCCCCTCCGGAAGCCATGGTCTGCAGTCTCTTCTGAAAGGAACGGATCTCAAAGGGCTCGAGATACCCGGCGGCCCTGAAAAGCGGGAGCAGGATCTCCCCCATCCCCGCGCCGTTCTTCATACTGCGCTCCATGACAAGAACCGTGCTGTTCATATGGAATTCCTCGGTGAGCCATCTGGTCAGCGAGCCGCCCACCACGCTCTCGTCGATAAGGGCGGGGTTCTCATAAAGAAAATAGCACAGCTCCTCCACGGACCACAGCCCTATGCCCAGTGAACTGATATAAAATGGATGTCCTGCCACGCCCGTGCGCGACAACCGGTATCCGATCATGCGATATCCCCCTCTGTCTGTCCGCTACAGCTGAATCTCCCTGCTCCACTTGAGATGCGTGGCCTCAAACAGCTCCCCGAAGCCGAGGTCCTCCGCTGTCAGCACACAGCGGGTCTCATCCGGGCAGTGCAGCTCAAGGTGCAGCCTGGTCGTCCTCCTCGGGCGCTCCGGCAGTCCCTCCAGCTCAAGGATCTCCATGCGGAAGTCTTTCTCTCCGTGCCGCTTTGTCTTGATGAGCAGCTCCTGTCTCCCGTCCAGGATCAGGTCGCACTCCACGTCGCCGGCATAGCAGCTCCGCCCTGCCTCGATCAGAGTGAGGACCTGCTGCTGGGACCCCTCGATCACATCGAGGGCGAGCGTGGAGCGGATCAGGGAAGGCCCCAGATACAGCCGCCCGCGAAAGCCCTGCCCCTCAAGCAGCTCATAGGCCATATAACAGGCGCCCTTGGCGAAGAGGTTGTCCCCCTCAAAGACGTGAGTCGAGGCCTTGCTCAGGGCCTTGAGAGAGAGCTTCGCCCAGTCCGTCCCGAAGCCCTCTCCGGTGAGAAAGATCCCGGAGAAGGAGGTCTCTCCCGTCCAATTGATGACGTGCTCGTAGAATGCTTCATCCCGCGCCTGGGGATCCGTGGGCAGGACAGCCCGCTTTGCCTCCTTGAACTCAGAGGTGTGGGGCCTGACCGAGCGGTTCTCGGACATCTCCGCGAAGGTCACCTCATCCCCGAAGAAGCGGATGAGGGCCAGGGATCGCACATAGACATCCGGCTTCTGGGAGTAGCAGTAATAGAAGAAGCTCTCCCCTTTGTCCGCCAGGAAGCACTGTCCGGGCCGGAATCCCAGGAGCAGCAGGGCCTTGCGGATGACATCGCTCAGTGTCGCCGTGAGAATCTCGCAGACGATCCCTATCCCTGAGGCGAGAAGCACGGGATTGGGGACTCCCAGGAGGCGCAGCGTCTCCCTCAGGAAAGACGCCAGCAGCTCCTCCGCCGTCATCGTCCGCCCGTCTACCTGGACACTCTCTCCCCTGCAGGCGGCCAGGTATGGATTTGGGGCGGCAATTCCGCCCTCTTTGGATCGAAAATACTCCGCCTCAAAACCGATTCTCCATTCGTCCTTTCCCGGAAGCTTCACAAGCATCATAGGGAAGGCGTACAGGTTCGTCCCCACCCGCATGGGGACGGAGACAGGCTCTTTCAGCCTCCTGTCGTAATAGCACAGCTGCGCGCTCCGCTCACTGAGCTCCACTCCGATCAGCAGATTCCTTACTTCGTTCAAACCGACTCCTCCAACTCAAACAGCGCTTTCGACACCTGCCGCGCCTTCAAAAAGCTGCACATCTCCTCTTCCAGAGCCTTCATGTCTCCCTGCTCCGCATCCCTGAGCATCCTGCCGATGCGCTGGTAGCTGCCCGTTCCGCTGAGGGATGAGGCGGATGCTTCCAGCTTCTCCTCCCCGCTCCTCCGCTCCGTCCCGGCTTCCCGGACGGTAAGGAAATAGTTGAGCTCCTCGCCATAGAACAGAGTAAACTCTTTTGAGAAAATGCCGCGGAAGCGGTGGATCAGCGGCTCTGTCTTCCAGACGGCCTTCTCCCCCGCAATGCGGCTCTTCAGGGAGTGGGTGATCAGCACCTCCGCATCCGGCTGCGCCTTCGTCTCCACAAATACCAGGTCATCTAGGCGGTACTGCCTCACAAAGTCATAGGGCAGGTTTTTCATAAAGGCGAAGCGGAGGTTCCTCTTCACACACTCCTCCATCAGCAGGTCCACCTGCAGCTCCGCGTGGGCATCCAGGGCGTACTGCTGGGAGTAATAGCGGAGCAGCGCCAGCTTCATCGCAAAGTCAATGGGCTCCTCCCTGTCGTAGAGGTCCGAGATGCAGGCGGCCAGTTCGTCAGAGACCGGCTCATTAAGGCCCAGGATCGCATCGGCCCGGAACTCCAGATAGGAGCGGATCAGCTTCTGCCTCCCCCCATGGCGGACATAGGACTTCAGTATCCTTGGACCCTCCGCGATATTCAGCTTGTCCCGGACGGCAAGAGAGAGAATGCGGTCGTCCAGCGGGAAGGTGTCGATGTAGAAATGTGTGGCCGCCTCCCGGATCCGGAGCATCTCCTCCATCGATCCGCGGTAATGCTCAGCGAGGTACTGCAGCATCCGCTCATCGTAGGTCCCGAGCAAAAATACTTCCGCAGTAAAGCCGAGGAGCTCCTCGTCCTTCTTCTGTCCGGATTCCTCGATCATGAGGCAGGCGAGGCGGACGAGCTGCTCCCGGGGGATCTGTTCCGTTCCGTATTCGAGCAGGATCCGGTAGGCCTTCTCGTAGAGGCCGGAGCCCAGCAGCACCTGGACCAGCCCCTTGCGGTCCGCGGCGGCATAGTGCTCCAGAACCTCATCGGGAGTCCCGTGGTGGAAAAAGCTGCTCTCCGGATTCTCAAGGAGAAAGTCCAGAACCCGTTTCCTTGCCTCCCGCCTGAGGGAGGGGGTAAATGTATCCGAGTCCGCCGCAGTTCTCCAGAGCTCGAATTCCTTTGCGGTCCGGCACGCATTCTTCCAGATCCTGCGAAGCTCATGCAGAAGAAAACCGCCGTCGGGCAGCAGGTAGGCTCTCAGGAGATCCATGAGCTGCGTGGATTCCGAGAGCGGGCTGATATTGTAGGCCTCCATCGTAAAGAAGCGCTGGGAAGCTGCATTTTCAAAAAGAATCTGAGCATCCTCTGTGTAGCGCAGGATGTGGGCGCTGCCCCTGATGAGAGGCACGCTTAGGACCTGCTTCAGCCCGTCGTGCACCACCTGGACGCTGCGCACGTCCTTGTCCTCGCAGTAGATGCGGCAGGTAAAGAGCAGCTTCGAGAGCGTCCTCGCGGACTGCTCGTCCCGGATGCTGCGGATAAAGGCCTGGTAGAGCACGGCGTAGTTCTCCCCCACCCTGCCCCGGGAGAGGGACTCATACGCGAATTCCTCCGCCTTCTTCCGGTAGGCCTCCCAGGTCTCCGGATCCGTCCTTGCATTTCTCAGGATATTGGCGTAGACGACGGCCTGCCCTTCTTCCGTCAAGGTATTGTTATAAAGAAAATACTTCCGCAGCGGGAGGGGCAGAATGTCCCGCTTCGTGTCCGGCATTGTCTCAATGTAGTACTCGTAGAGCCGGATCACCTTGATGCCGCGCTCCACAGCCAGCTCGTACCAGGGGAAGCAGCTGCTGTCCCTGGGCTGGCCTTTCATGAGGAGCCGGACGATGGCCTCCAGGATGCCGTCGGCGGGCCACTTGTCATAAGCGGTCTTCAGGACCCTGAGCAGCGGCTCGCTGAAGCACTTCTCATTGGCCGACAGATAGGCCGTCCTCAGTGCGAGGGGTTCCGTGAGAAGATCCTGCTTCGCGGCGAAGAGCAGCGTCTGTACCATCAGGTCATCCAAAGAGACCAGGAGCGCGTCGTCCTGCCGCAGGTCCCGTATGAGCTCCGCATAGAGCAGCGGGCTTGTGCAGCCCCGCTCGAAGACCTGCAGGGCGGCTTTTTTACGCCTTCTGGGGTAGCGGCCGATGTCGGGATTCGTCAGGAAGAGAAGCTTCAGGAGGATGTAGCTGTCCCCGTCCCGCTCAAAGCGGCTCCGCACCTTAGCGGCCACTTTGCCCGCCGGGACTTTGCCCTCGCCAAGGACGCCTCTCAGATAGAGGCAGGCGAGCTCAATCTCGGTCTCTTCATCCTCGAAGGAGCCGGTCGGAAATTCTCTCAGGATGGCAGCCGCGTCCGCCTCATTTCCCTTTAATTTCTCAAGATAGGCCTGATAGAGCCGGATGGACGCAAGGGACTTGGTGCTGCTGCAATAGTGTGTCTCAATGCAGCGGAGAGAAGCGCTGATATACTCGGCGCGGCTGATGCGGTCCAACTGGTAGGAGAGGCGCAGCATCTGCATGGCCGCCAGATTCCTGTCCACCTCGGCATTTCCAAGCTTCAGCTCCGCGGCGCTCCGGGATGCGGACACGGCGAAGGTAAAGCTGCGGCAGGGCGCCTCGAAGCGGATCACGCCCCTCCTGACGCCCCTTCCGAGGCGGGAGGCATTCACCAGATAGGCAAACTCGCAGGTGCTCCCGACGAAATCATTCTCCGTGACTGTACTCCTCGGCAGCTCCAGAAAATCGCTGTCCGTGCTCACGCGGAAGCTGAAGCATCCCTTTCCCACTTTGCGCAGGGTCAATGTCTCCTGCACAGAATCCGTTACGGACCAGTGGGCTGCGGACTGCTCATCCGGGGCCACCTCCACGATGTCTTTCAGATCCATGCCCACCAGAAATTCTTCCATCTGGGAGGGGTTCACCGGAGGGGCGGACAGGCCTCTCCACATCGCGGCCGCCCTGTGATCCCCGGAGGGAATCAGCTTGCGAAATTCCTCACTGCGAAACAGGCGGAAGGCCTCTTCAGGATTCCGCTCCGCTCTCCCGGCAAATGATCTCAGGTCACTTACTGTCTCCATGCTCTCTACTGCTCCCCTTTATACCAAATCAAAAAGTGATATCTGATTGCTCTCCGGGATCCCCCCGAGCACTCCCAGCTCCTCTAAGAGATCCACGATCGTCTTGGACACCCGGGTCCGCTCCCGGAAGTCGTCCTTACTGAGGAAGGGTCCCTTCTTTGCTTCTTCCTCGATCGCGATCGCCTGGGTGTCGCCGAGCCCGGACACGGAGTTCAGGGCCGGCATAATCCTCCCGTCGATGATCCGGCAGCGCGTGGCCCCGGCCCTGTAGAGATCCAGCTTCCAGAAGGAATAGCCCCTGGCGTACATTTCGCGCACCAGCTTCATGTCATCGAACTCCTCCTGCTCCTTCTGGGAGGGATTCGGGTTCCTGCGTATGAGCTCACTGTAGTACTCCAGCTTGTCGCGGCCGAGCGCCATTTTCTCATAATTAAAGGTCTTGGCCCGGATGGAGAACATCGCGGCGTAATAGGCCAGCGGATAATTGATCTTATAGTAGGCGATGCGGAAAGCGTTCATCACATAGGCCGCCGCATGGGCCTTCGGAAACATATACTTGATGCGCTTGCAGGACTCAATGTACCAGTCCGGCACCTGATGCTCCCGCATCTCCGCCTCCTGGTCCGCCGTCAGCCCCTTCCCCTTCCGGACGGCCTCCATGATCTTGAAGGAGTGCTCGGGCTCCACGCCCCAGTTGATGAGGTTCAGCATGATGTCGTCCCTGGTGCAGATGGCAGTTCCGAGCTTGCAGAAGCCCTCCCGTATGAAATATTGGGCGTTGTCCAGCCACACATTTGTCCCGTGGGACAGTCCGGAGATGCGGATGAGCTCCGAGAAGGTCTTCGGCTTCGTATCCCGCAGCATCCCCATGACAAAATTCGTCCCGAATTCCGGCACGCCAAGGGTACCGAGATCCACGCCGCCGAGCTCGTCCGCCGTGACACGGAGCGCCTCCGTCCCTGTGAAGAGGGAGAGCACGCCCTTGTCGTCAAGGGGAACCTGCTTCGGGTCCGTCCCCGTCAGGTCCGCGAGCATGCGGATGATGGTCGGGTCATCGTGGCCGAGGATGTCGAGCTTCAGCAGGTTGGTGTCAATGGAATGGTAATCAAAATGCGTCGTAATGAGGGGCGAGTTGACGTCATTTGCCGGGTGCTGCACAGGGGTAAACCAGTTGATGTCCATCCCCTTGGGCAGCACAATGACACCGCCGGGATGCTGTCCCGTGGTTCTCCTCACACCTACGCAGCCCGAGGCCAGCCGCTCCACTTCGCAGCTGCGCCGAGTCTGGCCGATGTCCTCCAGATAGTGGAGGACGTATCCGTATGCGGTCTTCTCCGCCACTGTGCCGATCGTGCCTGCCTTGAAGGTCTGGCCTTTGCCGAAGATCACCTCCGTGTATGCCTGGGCAACGGCCTGTTCGTCGCCGGAGAAATTGAGGTCGATATCCGGCTCCTTGTCCCCCTTGAAGCCAAGGAAGGTCTCGAAGGGAATGTCAAAGCCGTCCTTGATCAGGGGCTCGCCGCAGACGGGACAGAGGCGGTCGGGCATGTCGCAGCCGCATTTTCCGTCGAGATGTGCCTGCCTGGGCACCTCCGAATCAAAATCCGAGTAGTGGCATTTCCCGCAGCGGTAATGGGGCGGGAGGGGGTTCACCTCCGTGATCCGGGACATGGTGGCCGCCAGAGAGGACCCGACAGAGCCCCGGGAGCCCACGAGATATCCGTCCTCATTGGACTTGTCCACCAGCTTCTGGGCAATGATGTACATGACCGCGTAGCCATTTTTAATAATGGAATTCAGCTCCTTATCCAGCCGCTCCTTCACGACGGGCGGGATCGGGTCCCCGTACAGGGAGATTGCCGTCTCGTAGCACATATCGTGGAGGTCTTCCTCCGCGTGGGGGATCGTGGGCGGACATTTGTCCGGGTGGATCGGGGAGATGCGCTCAATCTCGTCCGCGATCCTGTTCGTGTTGGTGATCACGACTTCGCGGCATTTTTCATCTCCAAGGTAAGAGAACTCCTCCAGCATCTCCTCCGTCGTGCGGAGGAAGAGCGGCGGCTGGTGCAGCGCCTCGTCCTTGAATCCCTCCGCCGCCTGGATGATGGCCCGGTAGATCCAGTCCTCGGGATTGAGAAAATGCACGTCACAAGTGGCGCACACAGGCTTGTTATAGAGCTCGCCCAGCTCCACGATCCTCCGGTTGATATTCTGAAGGTCCTCCACGGAGGAAATCCCGCTCTTCTTCTCCCCGATCAGGTATTCGTTGTTGCCGGTGGGCTGGATCTCCAGGTAGTCGTAGTAATCTACAATGCGGGCGATCTCCGCCTCGGAGGCGCCGTTTAAAATGGCAATGTAAAGCTCTCCCGCAGAGCAGGCGGAGCCGAGGATCAGCCCCTCCCTGTGGGCACTTAAGACAGAGCGCGGAATCCGCGGCCTGCGGTTGAAATACTTGAGATGGGACTCGGATACCAGCGTGTACAGGTTCCTCCTGCCCTGCTCGTTCTTCGCCAGAAGGATGGCGTGGTAGTAAGGCAGGTTGCGGATGCGGTCCACAGAGAGGGCCTCCCGGGTGTTGAGCTCCTCGAAGTTTGCGATCTGCTCCTCTTCCATCCTGGAGAGGAGGTTCCGGTAAACGGCAGACATGGAGCGGACGCGGGGGAGGGCCCGCATATCGTCCTCACAGCTCAGCTTGAGCGCCCTGAGGAGCGTTGTGAAGCGGATCCTGCCAAGTCCCGGAATCAGGCAACGCGCTGCCTGGGGGATATCGATGTAGGTCAGCTCCGGCATCGGGAGGGCACATTTCCGGCAGCCGGCATAGAGGAAATTCACCTCCAGATCCGCATCGTAGGCCGCCAGGGGAAGCTCCCCTGCAAAGGCAAAGAAGCGGTTCAGGGCCTCCTCAAGAGACGGCGCTTCGTTCACCATCTCATCCGTAATGCCCGTCTCCGTCTGGATGGAGAAGGGGATGGGCCGCCCGGGATGAACGAGGGTCCTGAATTCCTCCCGTACCTCGCCGCCCTCCAGCTTTGCGCCGGCAATCTCCAAAATGTCGTGAACAAGCGGGCTTGCGCCTGTCGTGACGGTCTGGAACACGCAGGCCTGCGCGGGAGCCGCCCCTTTGCCGGGTCCGCTCACGATGTGCTTCGTGTCGTCCACCAGGTAGGCTTCCATGCCGTAGAGGATCTTCAGGTCCGCGTCCTTGGGGATTCCCTTTTTGCCGCCGAAGGTCTTATAGGCCTCGGGAAAGGACTGGACAACGCCGTGGTCCGTGATGGCAAGAGCTTTCATCCCGAAGTCGTAAGCCTGCTTCACGATGCTCGACGCCGGGGAGACGGCGTCCATGTCCGACATCTGGGTATGGCAGTGGAGCTCCACCCGCTTCACGGGGGCATTGTCGGTCCTCTTGGTCCGGATCGAGGGAATGCGCTTGATCCCGTAGACGCTGCGGATCATGAGCTCCTTGTCAAAGGGATCGAAATCCAGCATTCCCTTGATGATCCAACAGCTGCCCTTTGTGAAGGTAGAAGTGAACTCTCCCTCCTGCTCCTTGTCGAACCAGAGCTTCAGCCGCACGGAGTCCGTGAAGTCCGTGACGGCGATGGTATAGATGATGCGTCCGTTCTTCGTCTCACGGCTCTCAGTCAGGAAGACTTCTCCCCGGACGGCCACCTCACGCGGATCCTCGCCCAGCTTCGCAATCTCCTGGGGCTCGTCGTCGAAGGACTTGCCGTAGACCACGGTCGGGTCCTTGGTGAGGGAGGCATTTCTCCGGTACTGGCGCTCCTCCCTGGCCGGGAGCTTCTTCTCCTCCTGCACCTCCTTGTGGCGGAGACGGTTGGCCTCCACGACAGAGCGGATGCGGTCCTCGACACTCAGCTCTTCCTCGGCGATCCGGCCCTGCAGAGGGGCGACGAATTCACTCGTCACCTCGCAGTGTTGAAAACCCGCCCTGTCGTGGAAGACCTTCTCCAGATAATCACTCAGCTGCGTCCTCCGCTCATCCGGGAGGATGCTGTCCGGGATGCGCGCAAGGACCGAGCTCTCGTCGGGGAATTCCAGCTCCGCATGTAAAAAGGTATGCTGAAGCAGGGGGCTGACACTCTTCAGCTCCCTTAGCATGCTGTTTCGATATACTTTGTAGAAATATTCCGGAGTATAGGACTTAGACAGATGAAAATGCTCGATGATCTTGACCTCGATCTGCATCCCCTCAAACATCTGCGCCTTGATGAGGCGCTCCAGTTCGAAGATAGTGGTCTTCTTGATCCAGTTTTCGGACGAGAGGTAGATGCGGAGGCGTCTCTTCGCGCTGTTCATCGTCACGCGCTCAACAGTCACGTGCTCAAGCAGCCCGAGCACCTTGTCTTCAAGCGCCAGGTTTGGGAAAGCCTCCAGAAATGGCAGCGTTTTTTGGTCCATAGTCCCCCTCAGATATCAAAGGCTCAGCAATTCCTCCCGTAGAGCGGCGAGCAGCTGCTCCTCCGGCACCTTGCGGATGATCTCACCGTGCCGGATGAGGAGTCCCTCGTGTATGCCGCCGCAGATGCCCAGATCCGCTTCCTTCGCCTCGCCCGGTCCATTGACGACGCAGCCCATCACCGCAACCTTGATGTCCAGCGGGATGTCCTGCACCATATCCTCCACCTGGCGGGCCAGGGAGATGAGATCGATCCTGGTCCTCCCGCAGGTCGGGCAGGAGACCACTTCGATGCCCCCTCTCCGTAGGCCGAGGGTGCGGAGGATCAGCTTCGCCGAGCGCACCTCGTCCACCGGGGAGGAGGTGAGGGAGACACGGATTGTATCCCCGATCCCCTGACCAAGGATCAGTGCAAGTCCGATGGAGGATTTGATATTTCCGGAAAATACCGTGCCCGCCTCGGTGATCCCCACGTGCAGAGGATAGTGGGTCTCCTTCGCAATCAGCTCATGAGCCCGGACGCACATCATGACGTCCGAGGATTTGATGCTGATCACAATATTGTCGTAATTGAAATCCTCAATCATGCGCACCTTGTCGAGAGCGCTCTCCACAAGTCCCTCGGCCGTGACCCGACCGTACTTGCCCACGATCTCTTTTTCGAGAGAGCCGGAGTTGACGCCGACGCGGATCGGAGCATTGCGCATCCGCGCCGCGGCCACGACTTCCCGGATCTTATCGGGACCTCCGATATTGCCGGGATTGATCCGGATCTTGTCCGCGCCGTTCTCCAGCGCCTCGATGGCCAGGCGGTAATCGAAATGAATGTCCGCCACGAGGGGGATGTGGATGCGCTTCTTGATCTCCCGGATGGCCGCTGCGGCCTCCCTCGTGGGCACAGTAGAGCGCACGATCTCACATCCCGCCTCTTCAAGTGCCAGGATCTGGCTGACTGTGGCCTCCACATCCTCCGTCGGGGTGTTGGTCATGGACTGGATCGCGATGGGATGGCCCCCTCCTATGACGCGGGAACCGATCTGGATCTCTTTTGTGTGCTTCCGATGCATGCCGGCTCACTCCTTATCCGTGCTCTTGCTCTCCTTGGAATCGGCTGTCTCCTCTTCCTCTTCCTCTTTCTCTTCCTTCTTCGGCTTCGACGGAGGAAGCGGTGCCCGGCGGCCGTAGAGCCGGGTCAGGTCCAGAATGCTCATGGCCAGCTCATCGGACAGAAGATTCGGTGTGACGCGCCACTGCCAGTTGTTGCTCCCGACAGCGGGACAGTTCATCCTGGCTTCATTTCCCTTCACCAGGAAGTCCTGGATCGGGACGATACACAGGTCCGCGGCGGAGCGAAAAGCCTCGCGAATGAAATCCCAGGTGAACTGGCCGTAATCCGTGTAGATGGAGTTGATATAGCGCCGCACATAGTCGCGGTCGTGGTCATTGAGGCTGTCGATCCACCCGCGGGTCGTCATATTGTCATGGGTCCCCGTGTAAACCACGGAGTTTTTCTCATGCTTGTAAGGAAGATAGGAGCTGTCCTCACTTTCATCGAAGGCAAATTGCAGCACTTTCATGCCGGGATAGCCCGATTTTGCCAGAAGGTCCCGCACGCTGTCCGTGATGTAGCCCAGGTCCTCCGCAATAATCGGCGCTTCTCCGAGCTCCTTGTGAATGGCTTCGAAGAGATCCATGCCGGGCCCCTTCTCCCATTTCCCGTTCTCCGCCGTCTCATCCCCATAGGGAATTGCATAGTATTCGTCGAAGCCCCGGAAATGATCGATCCGGATGACATCGTAGAACTCATAGCTGCGGGCGATTCTCCTGATCCACCAGTCATATTTGCGCTTCTTGAGGGACTTCCAGTCGTAGATCGGATTCCCCCAGAGCTGTCCTGTGGCAGAGAAGGCATCCGGCGGGCAGCCCGCCACCTTCAGTGGGATATTCTCCTCGTCGAACTGGAAGAGATCCGGGTGGGCCCAGGTGTCGGCGCTGTCGAAGGCCACGTAGATCGGGATATCCCCTATGATCTTTACGCCCTTCTCATGGGCATATTCGCGGAGCTTCTCCAGCTGCTCCATGAATTTGAACTGCTGGAAGCGGTAGAAATCCACGGTCTCCGCGATCACTTCGCCAAGGACATCCATTGCCTTCTTGTCCCGGTTCCGGTAAGGAGTGTCCCACTCGCTCCAGGGCTTCCCGCCATGCTCCTGCTTGAGTGCCATGAAGATGCAGTAGTCTTCTAACCAGTACGCGTTCTTCTTCACGAAGGCCTGAAAGGCGGCGTTCTTCTTCTCGCTCTCCGCAAAGCGGTCATAGGCGAGCTTCAGGACCTTGAAGCGGCTCTCATAGATCGCCCCGTAATCGCAGAACTCCGGATCGGAGCCCCAGTCCACGGAGTCGCACTCCTCCTGCTTCAGAAGCCCCTCTTCGATGAGATCCTCCAATGAGATGAAATACGGGTTCCCGGCGAATGTGGAGAAGGATTGATAGGGAGAATCCCCGTAGCCCGTAGGACCGAAGGGAAGCACCTGCCAGTATCCCTGTCCGGCTTTCTGAAGAAAATCTACAAACTCATAAGCTTCTTTGGAGAAGCTTCCGATCCCGTACTTGGATGGAAGCGATGAGACCGCATATAAGATTCCACTCCCTCGCATAATTCATACCCCTTTACAAAAAAATCTAGCACGCACAAGATGTGCGTCCTAGATTATAGCATATCAACAAGACTTTGTGAATGGGGCAGCGCAGGTAAGGAGAACGCTTCTTATTGCTCCGGAAGCCGTCCCTCCCGATCCGCTGCTCACACTGTAGCGGAAGCGTAAGCGCTGCTGTTCTCCCCCTCGCGCCTGCGGAAGGGTGCTTCGGCTGTCTTGGGCAGGCTGATGTGCAGCGTCTCGCGGATGACGTCCGCGACGGTCTCCACCGGTTTGATTTCCAGCTTGTCCTTGATTTCGTCCGGCACATCCTCCAGGTCCCGAAGGTTGTCCTTCGGAATCAGGACCTCGCGGATGCCGGCCCGCTCCGCCGCCATCAGCTTCTCCGGGAGTCCTCCGATGGGAAGCACATAGCCTCTCAGGGAGATCTCTCCGGTCATGGCGAGATAGGGGCTCACCCGGATCCCGGTGACGAGGGAGGTCAGGGCCGTGAACATCGTAATCCCCGCGCTCGGCCCGTCCTTCGGGACAGCGCCCTGGGGGATGTGGATGTGGATATCCCTGTCTTTAAATTCCAGCTCGCTGTCCAGGAAGGTGCTCTTCACCAGGCTGACAGCGGTTTCCGCTGATTCTTTCATCACGTCGCCGATCTGGCCGGTCAGATGGATCTGGCCGCTGCCCTTCATCGCGACAGTCTCTATGAAGAGGATCTCTCCTCCCGCCTGGGTCCAGGCGAGTCCGGTGACAACACCGGCCGGATTCTCCTTGCGGACCTTGTCGTGGTTGATCTTCTTCCTTCCCAGATATTCCTCCACGCTGTTCTCGCGGATGACCAGGCTCGTATCGTCCTTGCCGTCCTTCTCCACAATTTCAACCGCGGCCTTCCTGCAGATGTTCAGCAGCTGTTTTTTAAGGCCCCTGACACCGGCCTCCATCGTGTAGTCGGCGATGACCTTCTTCAGGGCGCCGTCCGTAAAGCGCAGCTCTTTCTTAGACAGGCCGGTCTCCGAGAGCGCCTGTTTTACAAGATGTTCTTTGGCGATATGGAAATGCTCTGTCGGTGTGTAGCCGGGCAGCTCAATAATCTCCATCCTGTCCCGCAGCGGCTGGGGCATGGAATCCCATGTATTCGCCGTGCAGATGAAGAACACCTGGGAGAGGTCATAGGGGAGGTTCACATAGTGGTCCTCAAAGGTCGTGTTCTGCTCCGGATCCAGCACCTCGAGGAGCGCCGCAGAGGGATCGCCGTCGAATCTGGCCTGAAGCTTGTCTACCTCGTCCAGTACCACCACCGGATTCATAGCTCCGGAGCGCTTGATCCCGTCCATGATCCTGCCGGGCAGCGCTCCGATATAGGTGCGCCTGTGGCCCCGGATCTCCGCTTCATCCCGGACACCGCCCAGGGAGATGCGGACGTATTTCCGGCCCAGGGCCTCCGCAACGGAGCGGCCCATACTGGTCTTGCCCGTGCCGGGAGCGCCGACAAGCAGCAGGATCGTGCCTTTCTGCTTCTCCGTCTCTCCCCGGCTGCGCAGGGCCATCACAGCCAGATGCTGGAGGATTCTTTCCTTCACCTTCGTAAGGCCGTAGTGGTCGCGGTCCATGATCCGCCTCGCCTTCTTCAGGTCGATTTCAGGCGTCTTGTCCGGGACCCATTTTAAGGTGGTCACGAAGTCAAGGTAATCATAGAGGGAGTTGTACTCAGCGCCGTTGGATGGCTCCCGGTTAAACCTGGCGAGCACCCGCTCCACTTCTTTGCGGACGTCCTCGGGCATTCCCGCCGCTTCAATGCGCTTCTCAAAGCTGTCCTCGTCCTCTTCCTTGCCGCCTTCCATCTCCGCGAGGGCTTTCTCCAGCAGGCCGATCTGCTTCTGGATCGCCGCCTTCCGGTAAGCATTCGCTTCAGGATCGTCCGCATTTGCAAGCTCAACCTGCACCTCCAGGGCTCCCTTGAAGCGCATCAGGGCCTCATGGATCAGGATGCCCCTCTCCTTGAAGGAATTCGTCTCAAGCAGCGCGTATTTCTCCTCAATGGTCATGTCGAAGAATTGGCAGAACACCGCGGCATACTCATTTACCGTCTTAATCTTCTTCAGATACTCAACGGCGTAATCGCCTCCCCGGATCTGTGACGCCAGTTCGGTCGTGGTGATCTTCAGGGATTCCAGCAGCTGCTTCTCAGCAGCGAAGGTCACGTCCATGACCTCGTCCACTGCTTCATACTCCGCTTCGAACACGTCCTGCGTCTTGCTGAAGTGTGTCACGCGGATCTTCTCTCTCGCCTGAGCCTCCACAATCGTGCCCAAGGGGCCGTCCGTGATCTGGCTCACATCAGCGATGATTCCCAGCGGGTAGAAGTCCTCCTGGGTCAGTTCCTCCCTGGGCTTCTCCTCGCGGAGCGGAAGAAAGATCACCCTGCCCTCATCGATCTGAATCCGGCTTTTCTCTACATCGGAGATCTTCTCTACACTGAGCCTATAATCAACATCCGGGAGGAGAATTGTATTGAACATAGGAAGAATCAATAATGCGCTCATCCTTTACCTCCTGTCTAATGTGTCTTGGATTTGTTAGCACTAATCTGATATGAGTGCTGATACCTCTCTCAGTTTAGCATGTTTTTTTCGTTTGTCAAGGCAGGGGCAAAATCTTGTCCCTCAATCGTTACTATTCACGGCCAATCTGCAATCAGGTTCTGGCTCATCATGCTTGCATGAATGAGACAGGTTCTGATTGCAGA
>CADCQE010000200.1 GCA_902803505.1 uncultured Lachnospiraceae bacterium
GATGTCAGCAATTACTACGAGGGGCCGGTGAACTCCTGCACGCTGGACGGGAAGCTGTATGGCGTTCCGTTTGGAAGCAACGACCTGCTCCTGTTCTACAACGAGGATATGCTCAAGGAAGCCGGAGTTGAAGTTCCGACAACCTGGGACGAGCTTCTTGAAGCGGCCAAGGCGACAACCACAGATACGGTTTCGGGCTTTGCGCACTGCGCACTGCAGAACGAAGAGGGAACCTTCAACTTCCTTCCCTGGGTCTGGTCGACCGGCGCAAGCTCCTACGAGATCAATTCGGAAGGCGGTATCAAGGCCCTTACGTTTGAGAAGGATCTGGTTGATTCCGGCGCCATGACAAAAGAAGCGATCAACTGGACACAAGGCGATACGATGCATCAGTTCATCGCCGGGAACCTCGCGATGATGATCAACGGCACATGGCAGATTCCGACCATGCGCGATGAAGTTCCGGATCTGAAATGGAATGTCGCCCCGATTCCGCAGGACAAGGAGCAGGCTTCGGGACTGGGCGGTGAGAACTATGCAGTGATCGCCGGCGGCAATGAAGATGCAGCCATTGAGTTCCTTAAGTATGCGACGACTCCGGAAACCTGCCTGTATATGATGAATGCGATGGGCTATATCTCAGCTGATTCCACGATCGCGGAAAACCAGTTTGAAGGCGACGACGTATATCAGGTATTCGTAGATGAGATGCAGTACGCACATGCGAGAGGTCCCCTTCCGGAATGGCCGAGCATCTCAGACGCGATCTCACTTGCGTTCAATAAGGTCATCACCGGAGAGAGCTCACCGGAAGACGCTGCCGCAGAGGCTCAGGCGACCATAGACGGAATTCTCGGTTGACGGGTATAAAAGCAGAGAAAAATGAAGGCGCCTTTGAAGGCGGCCGCAAAGCAGGATGCCGGCTGGTAACAGCCGGCATTCCTGTTTGACATTCTGGAACACCCTCTTGATGAAGCCGGGAAATCCAATTATCATAAAAGTCCTGCTCCCAGCAAAGCGGATGGGAGAGAAAGAAATGTTGAAGGAGGATCCCTTAGAATATGAAAAGAGCCAGTTTATGTTTTCTAATCTGCTTTTCTCTCATGTCCTGTGCGGTTATGGCAGAGGAGAACAAGGAGACAGCTTCCATAGCGGAGCAGAGTGAGACAGAAGCAGCAGCACAGGAAACCCGGCGGCCTGAAGACGATCTGGAAGTGATGCTGCCATCGCATCAATACGAGCTGATCGATTCCGTAGAGGTAAACGGGCGCCAGGGGGTATGCAGTGAGGGTGATTATTACTGGGTGAGCGGCTCCGCGACTCTGGCTAGATATGACAAGGACTGGAACCTTATTGCATTGAACGACGATCCCTTCAAGGGATATACATTAGAAGTAAACCATATTGCAGACATTGACGTATATAATAATGAACTCTACATCGGAGCCGAATACTTTATGGACGGCGTCGGAAAGAACATCCAGATCGCAGTCTATGACTGCGATACGCTTGAGCTGAAACGCACGTTCCCATTTGAGGCAGACAGCGGTCAGCTGGAATGCTCCGGAATTGCCGTGGATCCCGATACAAAGACCGTGTGGATGTGCTCCTGGGTCGGAGAAGAGAGCGGGAGATACCTTTACAAGTATGACCAGGAGACGGGAAAATACCTTGGGAAGGTACATCTGCAGATGCCTCCGCAGTGGCTTCAGGGGATCGCCTATTATGATGGGTGCTTCTACATGACAGCAGATGACGGAACAGCGGATGATGAAGAGCCGGACCATCTGTACCGGACAAGGATCGAGGATGGCGCAAGCAGCTGCATCGTTACGCTCGAAAGAACCTTCGATGACGTCATTAAGCAGGGGGAGATTGAAGGACTGACGTTTGACAAGGACCGGAAGCAGCTGCTCATGTTGTACAACCGGGGAGCCAGAATTATTCTTGGGATGCCCAGGGGCTTCTATGACGGCTATGACAAGGAGATCTCAGAAGTCTTCACGTACCAGCTGTCGGATGACTGATTCCGGATCATCCTGTAAATATAACAGCGGAGAGATGTGCATTCCATCTCTCCGCTGTTATTATATCTGCCGGATTCCTTAAGCGATGCCCTGGGCGGCCGTGATGATGCTCATCAGGTAGACCTCTTCGGCGTTGCAGCCGCGGGAGAGGTCATTGATGGGGGCGTTGAGGCCCTGGAGAATGGGTCCGACGGCCGTGAAGCCTCCGAGGCGC
>CADCQE010000201.1 GCA_902803505.1 uncultured Lachnospiraceae bacterium
AGAACCTGTCTCATTCATGCAAGCATGATGAGTCAGGTTCTGATTGCAGATTAGGCCGTGAATCGTAACACATTTTTTCACAAATTCCCGTCCATAAAACCATAGTTAGTATTGACTTTTATTGTAATTCAAGAGAGGATATTGGTAGTGCAAAATAAGTATAAGGGAGAGCCGGATGCGACAGTATCCGGTGCTTTTCCGAGAAAGGACGAAAAGGTATGGCGAAGTTAAACGAACAAGCCGTCCAGACCATCCTTGAGATTTGTGGTCGGTACAAGGACGAAACGACACCTCTCATGATGATTCTGAGTGACATTCAGAATGAGTATGGTTACATTCCGCTTGAGGTACAGGAGATTGTATCTCAGCAGACGGGGATTTCCGTAGCAGAGATCTACGGTGTGGTGACCTTCTATTCATTCTTCTCCCTTCAGCCGAAGGGCAAGTATGTCATCGGATGCTGTCTGGGCACGGCCTGCTATGTAAAAGGCGCACAGCAGGTCATTGACAAATTCTCTGAGATTCTGAAGATCAAGCCGGGTGAGACGACCGAAGACGGGATGTTCACACTTGACGCTCTGCGCTGCATCGGAGCCTGCGGCATCGCTCCGGCGGTCAGCATCAGCGGTCAGGTGTACCCCAAGGTCAGCGTTGACCAGGTTCCGAAGATCATCGAAGAGTACAGGGCAAAGGAAGGTGAAGTTGCATGATTAAGACAGTAGAAGCATTGAACGAGAAAGCTGCTGCCTGCAGCAAATGCCTTGATGATAAGCTGAAAGGCCTTGACAGCAAGCGCCACATTGTGCTCTGCGGCGGAACAGGATGTCTGTCCTCCCATTCGACAGAGATCATGGAGAAATTCCAGGAAGTGCTTGAAGCCAAGGGTGTTGCCGACAAGACGACCGTGAACCAGGTCGGCTGCTTTGGTTTCTGCTCACAGGGCCCATTTGTAAAGATCTATCCGGAAGACACACTGTACCGCCTTGTCCAGATTGAGGACGTAGAAGAGATCGTGGAGAAGGACATCCTCGGCGGACAGATCGTAGAGAGACTCCTTTATGTTGATCCTGCAACGAAGGAGAAGATTGCCAAGCAGGACGATATCAATTTCTATAAAAAGCAGCGCAGAGTCGCGCTCTTCGGCTGCGGTGTCATCAACCCCGAGGATATCAATGAAGCTCTCGGTATGGAAGCCTTCCAGGGCCTGAAGAAAGCTCTGACCATGACACAGCAGGAAGTGGTGGATGAAGTACTGGCATCCGGCCTGAGAGGGCGCGGAGGCGGCGGATTCCCCTCCGGCCGCAAGTGGCAGTTCGCCCTCAACCAGGTCAATGATGACAAATACGTGGTCTGCAACGGCGACGAGGGCGACCCCGGCGCATTCATGGACCGCTCTATCCTTGAGGGCAATCCGCTCGCAGTCATCGAAGGCATGGTCATTGCCGGCTATGCCATCGGCGCAAAGAACGGCTATTTCTACGTCCGCGCCGAGTACCCGATCGCCGTCAAGCGTCTCCGCATCGCGATTGCGCAGGCGGAAGAGCTCGGTCTCCTTGGAGATGACATCATGGGCTCCGGCTTCAGCTTCCGCTGCCACATCCGTCTCGGGGCAGGCGCATTCGTCTGCGGCGAAGAGACAGCCCTCCTCAATTCCATTCAGGGCAAGCGGGGCATGCCTCGTCCGCGTCCGCCTTTCCCGGCAGTCAGCGGCCTCTGGGGGAAGCCCACCATCGTCAACAATGTTGAGACTCTGGCCTGTGTACCGTACATCCTCAGGAATGGCGCAGCCGAGTTCGCCGCAGTCGGGACCGAGAAGTCCAAGGGAACGAAGGTCTTCGCCCTGGGCGGCAAGGTCAACAACGTCGGTCTTGTGGAAGTGCCCATGGGCACAACCCGCCGCGAGCTGATCTACGATATCGGCGGCGGCATCCCGAACGGCAAGAAATTCAAGGCCATCCAGACCGGCGGTCCTTCCGGCGGCTGTCTGACAGAGGAATTCCTTGACGAGCCCATCGACTTCGACAACCTTGTGGCGAAGGGATCCATGATGGGTTCCGGCGGCGCAATTGTCATGGATGAAGACAACTGCATGGTCGACGTGGCGAAGTTCTATATGGACTTCATCTGCGACGAGTCCTGCGGCAAGTGCACACCCTGCCGGATCGGCACCAAGAGAATCTATGAGATCCTGGTCCGCATCACGGAAGGCAAGGGCACGATGAATGACCTGGAGGAGCTGAAGGAACTGGCGGATACAATCAAGACCAATTCCCTGTGCGCCCTCGGCCAGACAGCTGCGAACCCCGTCCTCTCCACAATGGCTCACTTCATGGATGAGTACGAAGCTCACATCCTTGAGAAGAAATGTCCGGCTCATGTGTGCAAGAACTTGATGGAATATGTCATCGACAAAGAGAAATGTATCGGCTGCGGCATGTGCGCAAAGGGCTGCCCGGCCAGCTGCATTGCACGTACGGACTATATCGCACCCGGTCACAAGCTGGCATCCATGGAGATCGATGCAGCCAAGTGCGTGAAGTGCGGAGCCTGCATCTCGACCTGTAAGTTCAGCGCGATTGAGAAACGATAAAGAGGAGGAAACAATAACATGTCAAAGATCAATATCAAGATAGAAGGTGTTTCCTATCAGGTGGAAGAGGGCCTCACCGTCCTCGAAGCCGCTAAGGCATGTGGATATGAGATTCCTTCTTTGTGTACTTATAATCACGGGGAGTGCAACCAGGGCTCCTGCCGCGTCTGTCTCGTTGAGGCAACAGGCGCGAGAGGCCTTGTCGCCAGCTGCGTCTACCCGGTGAATGAGGGGATGGAGATCCGCATCTCTTCACCGAAGGCAACACTGGCCAGAAGAAGAAGCGTGGAGCTGCTTTTGAGCAACCACAACCAGAACTGCCAGCAGTGCGACAAGAATGGCAAGTGCGAGCTGCTCCATGTGGCGCAGATCACCGGTGCGCAGGAGGGCAAGTATCAGGGCGTTCACTCTGAGACTTATCTCGATCAGCTGGCTCCGGGTCTTGTACGCGATACTTCCAAGTGCATCCTGTGCGGCCGCTGCATCGCGCGCTGCTCCAATGCCCACGGCCTCGGCATCCTCGGATTCGAGAACCGCGGCTTCAGGACCTTCGTCTCCCCGGCGGAGAACAGAAGCTTTGCAGACTCTCCCTGCATCCAGTGCGGCCAGTGCGTGAATGTCTGTCCGACAGGCGCTCTCATGGAGCACTCCGAGATCGCGAAGGTCGATGAAGCTCTCACCTCCGGAAAGCATGTGGTCATTCAGGCCGCTCCGGCTGTTCGCGCCGCTCTCGGCGAGGAATTCGGGTATCCGGTCGGAACACCGGTCACCGGCAAGATGATCGCTGCGATGAGAAGACTCGGCTTTGAGCGCGTCTACGACGTCAACTTCGGCGCGGACCTCACCATCATGGAAGAGGGTACAGAGCTTCTCGGCAGGCTGACCAACGGCGGGACACTTCCGATGATCACTTCCTGCTCACCGGGCTGGGTCAATTATGCGGAATACAATTACGGCGATCTGCTGCCGCACCTGAGCTCCTGCAAGTCCCCGCACCAGATGCAGGGCGCAGTGATCAAGAGTGTCTGGGCGGAGTCCATGGGCTATGATCCGAAGGATGTCTTCGTCGTCTCTGTGATGCCTTGCGTTGCCAAGAAGTTCGAGAAGCAGAGAGAGCAGGAGAAAGTAAACGGCATCCCGGATGTGGACGCAGTCATCACCACAAGAGAACTGGCCAGAATGATCCGCCGCGGCGGCATCATCTTCAACCGTCTGCCGGATGAGGAATGGGATGCGGATATCATGGGACAGTACACCGGTGCGGGCGTCATCTTCGGCGTCACCGGCGGCGTGATGGAAGCTGCTCTTCGTACTGTCTATTACAAGCTGACCGGGAAGGAATACGGCCCGATCGAGTTCACGGAAGTCCGCGGCCATGATGCGGGAATCCGCGAGGC
>CADCQE010000202.1 GCA_902803505.1 uncultured Lachnospiraceae bacterium
ACCGGGATGATTGTGAACCTAATGCTGCAGTAGGGACGGTTCTCATTGCGACATTTTATAAATGTCGCAATGAGAACCGTCCCTACTGCAGCATTTTTTGTCGCAAAAAGAACCGTCCCTACTGCATCATTTTATCGTGACGTAAGCTTCTTTCCCGCTTTGTGTAATCCGGTAGAGTGCGTCGTCATACACGCACAGTACTTTATACGTATCCGGTGCCATCCCGCTCATCGCCACCGGCATGTTGATGACGAAGTTCAGATATTCATCGACTTCCATGATGACAGGTGTGATGTCGTAGACATAGGTGTTCGATTCGCCCTGGAAGATCACCTGCGATACCTTGTGGTTCGGGGCCTTTACATACAGGACCGTCCCGATCCGGGACAGGGAGACGCCTTCTTCCAGCGATCCTTCCGGCTCCGGAACCTTCTGCTTTGTCTCCATAGGCTGGTGCAGGGAGCCCAGCAGGTAGTATTCTGCGTCTTCTTCCTCTGCACACATGGAAGAGACATTGAGATCCATTTGCTTCGACTGGTAAAATGTAGTCTTGATCGCAAACTGGTTCAGGATCTCTCCGGTCTCATAATCGAACTCATAGTTCATTCCGCGGTAGCCGTGCCATGCATTCTTACCGATGATGCCCGACATTCCGAAGATGTGGCCGCTGGCACTGTCATATTGGGTCAATGAGCAGACCTTTGACCGCAGGACCTCATATTGGCGCAGCAGTGAGACGCTGCCTTCCTGTTCGTTTACAGCATAGACTGTGACATAGGAGAATCCTGTATCCTTAAATGTGTCGATCTTTCGCTGCTGGTCCGTATGGTTATCGAACAGGCTGATCTCGACTGTATTGGGATCCCCATCCAGGTCATCGTCAATCTGGTAAGAAGTATGCTGCTGATAATGCCAAAGGATGTTGTCCTGTGTGGGAGTGAGCACATATTTCTCGTATTTTGTGCCCTTCCAGAAGGCAGGATCGCAGAGGATCCATTTTAGTTTATGATCTGTCCAGCCAATCTTGATCACGGAGTGGAGATTTCTCGCACTGATGAGAATGGTATCCTGATCCGCCTGATACGAGATCGTATTCATATGGCACCAGTCCATCCTGCCTGTATAAGTATTGGGAAACAGCTCAATGAGATTCAGTGAGTTGACGGTCTCCCCTGTCTCCCTGTCCAGCTCGACGATGACATCCTCGTAATGGTCTTTCATGGAGCTCGTCAGGCAGAGCAGATTGCCGCCCGGTTCCTTCTCCCGGATCTCATGATGAAATCCGAAGGGGAAGTAATAGACCTTATAGGTCCTCCCAAGATAATCCATCTCGCAGGCATTGGTCGTCTGCGGCTTGTTCTTGGAGGGAGAATAACTGGAGTCGTCCTGGAATAAGAAATGCCCGTTTGACAGTGTGAAGCAGCCATAGAAGCCTCCCTGCTGGGACAGATACCAGCGGACGTCTCCGTTGCAGTCGTAGGCAAAGGGGTGAAGCGTCTGCTGGCCGCAAACCATCGTCAGGTCATAGGCCGACGCTCCGCTGCAGACGACAGGCTCCACTACGCCCTCCATGTTCTCCGGCAGCCCGCTCGTGGATACCGTGAGCTGCTTCTCGGACACTGCATTGCCGCTGTCGTCCAGCAGCTGCAGAACAACTGTGTTGTCTGCAGCCGGGTAGAGTCCGATCAGTGGTACCTCATGCTTTGTCTGGGCCGGTGTGTCATAGGTAAGGTCCGCTGCCTCGGTCCTTCCTTTGACCGTGCAGCGCACGGGGCAGGCCTCTTCGGTCTGGAAGAGGGCGATGGCCGTCAGGGGAGAATTCTGAAATGGATCCTGAATGACCATCGGATCGTCAAATGTGTATTGGCCCGCTTCCAATTCTTCCTTCAGGCCGGCATCGATCTGCCTGGTGGCCACCACAGCGGAACTGTTCAAGGGGATGTTGCTGTCTGTCCGCTCAGAGGCCGCGTCATTTTCCATGATGTGGATCGTATTGCCCAGATCATAGGAAACTTTCACGGCCTGCCCGTAATTGCCGTAGACATTCTTGATGTTTCTTGGAATCTCAATGCCGGCGATGCGCATGAACCGATTGCGGATACCGATTCGCTTCCAGTATCCCAGAGCGCAGCCGACGATTATGAGAACAATTACGGCAATGATGATTACTTTTTTACTGTTTTTCCCTTCTGTCATATCGTATAACCCGTATCATAGATCTGCCCGTCGAGTGAGAGGAGCAGGCGGTAGGAATCCGTCAGACCATCCATGGCAACCCAGCCTCTGACATTTACGCCCGTCTTATCTTCGCCGTTCACAGCATTGGAGACGATCGCGTAGGTCCTGATTTCACCTTCATTTTCAAGGATCAGATAATCCTTCCCGAGCTCATCCGCGGGAGTCTCCGTCTGATAGCTCCCGGTAAAGGAGATCTTTGTCTGATCCCGGTTAAATGTCCAGCCTTCTTTGTTCAGCGGCTCGGCACTGCCGATCTCGGCTTCCGTGATCTCAGTCTCAGGCTCTGTCTGCGCTGTCTCACCAAAGGATCCCTTGAGCTGCGCTGAAGCGGAAATGTCAAGACCGCTGCCTTCTGCATACGGAGCGTACCTCAGGGTACGGAATGACAGAGCTCCGAATGCATCCCCGGAAATGACGATCTCATAAGCAAGCTCATTGTTGACGGTCATGTCAATATGTGTGGATTTGACCAGGTCGGGCTTAAACATATCTGCAGGGCCGAGGCCGTGGGTGTCTTCGTGCGGGTCATACAGATGGGAACCGGCTGTAATCCACAGGAGATCCGCTGTTCCATCGAGGGATTCCACTCCGGAGATCCAGTCGGAATACCACTCGGCGCCGCGCTCTTTTCCGTATTCACACACCTGGGAGACCGTCATGTTGTCGGTATCAAGATGGTAGACAACAGCCCTTGAGTAGACGTCATCGCCTTTCACGCGGTTCTCATCGTCGCTGCGCTTCACTTTGGCGGTTCCGTTGTCGAACAGCATCACATCGCCGTTGTCAAGCATCGTGATCTGGTGCTGCGCGTAGAACCATTCGAAATCCTCGCCTTCCGGAGTGAAGAAATAAGAAGCGTCCACTTCGTTCCAATCGGTGGGATCTCCGAGGATCCAGGCCAGAGTCTTGTCGGTCTTATTGACAGCCACGATTGCATCCTTGTGTCTTCCGGAGAGGAGGACCAGGTCATTTTCCGCATCGTACCAGAGAGAATTGTTGTGGAACCAGTCCAATTCCTCAGTGCCGTCAGAGTTCATGGAAGCGGACATGCCGTCCTCTATCGGAAGAATGTCTTTCAGATCCAGCTCCCAGACCACGTCGCCGGTCTCTCTGTCGATCTCGACCACATAGTCTTCGATGTAGGCGAGATCCTGCTGGTCTCCGGCGACCAGAAGATTTCCATTCTCCATTTCATAAAAATCATGATGCTGGCCGCCCGGGATTGCATACTCACAATAGACCTTGCCGCTCAAGTCGATCTCCTGCAGACCGGATCTGTAGTAGCTGGGCCGGACCACGAAGGTCGTAGGTGTCATCAGATGTCCATTCTGCAGCGGATGAACTCCCATCGAACCGCCGCCTGTGTAGTACCAACGCACGTCTCCGGCGCTGTCAAGGCCATAGAGGACGCCGCCAAGGGAGCATACCAGGGTGAGCTTGGAGTAGTCATACATCTCCGGCTGGATCATATCAACGGTGATCTCATCGGCCGGAATGGCGTTCAGCTCTGTCTCCACTTCAAATGTGTGGGACCTCCCGTCTCCGAGCACGAGCTCCACTTCCGTCACGTCGCCATTATACAGGCCATAGACCGGAATCAGATGCTGTGTCTCTGCGGGGAAAGTCCCCGTGAATGTATCCTTCTCATCTTTTCCTTTTACATTCACCGTGACATCTGTCTCTTCATCCGTCGTGAAAATGATGACGGCGGACAGCGGGGAACAATTGTAGGGATCCAGGATGACAGCTGCTTCCTCAAAAGAGTATCCGGCCTCCATTTCCTGCTTGAGACCTTCATCTACAGTCTTCTGGAAAGCAAATGGATCCGTCTCTTCCAATGGTTCTGCCGTTACGGTCAGGCTGAAGCACACAAGCGTCACGATCGTCACCAGGATCAATCGGAACATGTTAGCAGTTTTTTTTGTTTTCATCTGTGATCTCTCTCCTTTACTTTTATTGGGGTAATGATCTGAATCGTCAGTTACCATTTGTTGCTGCCTGAAGAATGGCTTGCCTTGCAAAGTACATTATAAATACTGACTCAGGCTGGCAGGGCGTTCCGTTCTAAGGTATGGGCTCTCTGTTATGCTTCAGTCAGATCGCAGGAGTAGGTTCCGTCGTCAAATGCATAGGAGAGTGTCAGGCCTGTGGCGTCCTGCGGGACCTCATAGCAGATCCATCCCTCATTGGAACCGAAATTCAGTTTTGTCCCGGGCATGCGCTTCATTCCCAGATCCAGGATGAATTCGTCATCGATCCGGTGGTATTCATTTCCTTCGCTGTCTGTGAGAATCATGTTATCCCAGTCAATGACTTCCTTGCTCCCTTTTTTCTCGATCAGGAGCTTTACCATGCAGAAGGTCTGGCCTTCCTGCGCAGTCTTCACAAATTCAGAGGTCTGGATATTGCCGTATCCCAGCGCGACGCTGATGTTCTCCAGAGAGGGATTCACCTCGTACAGTTCTGTGACAATGTGCCATCCCGCCACTTCGTCGTCGCCGAGATCCTCACCCTGAGTGGGAGCAGACGCGTCAGCAGCAGAAGCAGTCGATGCAGTGGAAGCAGTGTCGGCAGCTGATTCTGCGGCAGATGCCGTAGAGGCAGCATCGGCAGCTGATTCAGCAGCAGATACGGTCGAAGCAGCGTCTGCTGTTGATTCAGCAGCTGATACAGTCGAGGCAGCCTCTGTGACCGATTCTGCAGCAGAGGCCGCCGAAGATGCAGCTGCGACCGATTCCACAGCAGATGCAGCAGAGGATGCAGCTGCGACAGATTCTGCAGCTGATACAGCTGAAGCTGCTTTGGAGACTGCTTCTGCCTCCGGAGCCGCTGATGCCGCTTCGGAAGCAGCTTCCTTGACCGAAGCAGCAGTAGAAGCTGCTTTAGACGCCGTTTCCTGTGCCGCCTTCTGTCCTGATGCACCACAGCCGCAGAGGCCGATCATTACTGCAGAAGCAGCAGCCAGGACGGTCATTTTATAGAACTTCGTGTTCATAGTAATAGAATCCTCCTTTTCTTTTGGATATTCCTTCAATAATTGGCTAGGGAAACTACCTATTTTATTTTATGCCAATGATCATTTACAATAACAAAAAATAGTGAGGGATACAAGATGAAAATGAGTGTGGGTCACCGAGAAGCGTCCCCCTGAGTTACTATTCACAGTCCCTCCCTCTACATGCCACAGACCATCCGTGCTTCGCACGTATGTCGCAGCGAAAGCTGCTTATGTCTGAGGCTGTAGGTGGGAGGTTCCTGTTTCACAGGCCTTATCTGCAATCAGAACCTGTCTCATTCATGCAAGCATGATGAGCCGGAACCTGATTGCAGATTGGCCG
>CADCQE010000203.1 GCA_902803505.1 uncultured Lachnospiraceae bacterium
CCGGGAGCTTTGACAACAAGGTCAGGTAGGTCCGGCCGTGGGACTTCGAGGTCCCGTAGCCGCCTTTGAAAAAGGCATAGTAATCGCCGCCGGCAGCTTTGAGGCCGAGATCCTCGGCGACGGAGACCGCCAGGTGATCTTTGGTGGTTCCGTAGGAGTCACCGATCATGACGTAGAGGGGCGCCCCCGGCTTTGCATTCGCTTTCTTTTTTTTATAGCCCCCCCGGATAAAGCCTTCACGAATGACGATGTCTGCTGCGGTATCCGGCGCAGGCGAATCGTCAATGTCCTCAGGAAAGCCGGATTCCGCATCGTCATCGGTCTGCGCAAGAATATCATCGCTCACAACAGGAACAGCGCTGCCGGAAGAGCCATCGGCCGCTGGTGAAGGACTTTCCGGATTCAATTGTGTCTGCTGATCGGGATTTGTCCCGGCAGCGGTTCCTGCGGCGTCATCGTCCGCATAGAGCGCTATGTGCGGGAAGAAAACAGCAGACAGAAGGACAAGGATGAGCATCAGCGTGCAGACATTTCTGCAGTGAGCAAAAGTCAGGGATCCTTTCGAATCATTCATACGAAACATATAAAAAAAGCCCCCTAAGATGCGGCAGCATGTGAATCAGAAACAAATATAGTTATACCATAGGATTCTCAATTATGTCAACGAGATCTTTTCGTTAAACTGCGGTTTGGCGAAAAGATCTGTCAGACCTGATAAGGGAACAGAATATTTGTTCCGAATATCTGTTTGCATTCTCAGGGAAAAGATGGTACACTTGAATTGAATTTTCGGCACCTGTCTGTCGAATACTGCTCTCACAATTGTGTGAGATCGAATGACTTCCCGTCATGTTTCCAATCTCTTGGAGGAAGGACGAACGATGGCTTACGGAAAAATATCAAATAAACAGAAAGAAATTCTTGATTTTATTAAGAGCGAGATCATTAACCGCGGGTATCCGCCGTCCGTGCGGGATATCTGCGAAGCAGTGCATCTCAAGTCCACGTCCTCGGTTCACTCCCATCTCTCGACGCTGGAGAAGAACGGCTATATCCGCCGGGATCCCACGAAGCCCCGCGCCATTGAGATTGTCGATGACAACTTCAATCTCACCAGGCGCGAGCTGGCGAATGTTCCTCTCGTGGGGAGTGTCGCTGCCGGCCAGCCGCTGCTCGCCGTGGAGAACATTGAGGGCTATTTCCCGATTCCGACGGAATATCTTCCGAATAAACAGGTGTTTATGCTCAATGTAAAAGGAGAAAGCATGATCAACGCGGGTATTCTGAACGGCGACCGGGTCCTGGTAGCCCAGCAGAACACCGCGAGGAACGGGGAGATGGTGGTCGCGCTTCTCGACGACTCTGCCACCGTCAAGACCTTCTACCGGGAGAACGGCCATATCCGCCTCCAGCCCGAGAACGACAGCATGGAACCCATCATCGTTGAGAACAGGCAGATGAAGATTCTTGGCAAAGTGATCGGGGTGCTGCGGTTTTTGTAAAGAATTGTTACGATTCACGGCCCCTCCTCCTACAGCCTCAGACATAAGCAGCTTTCGCTGCGACATACGTGCGAAGCACGTATGGTCTGTGGCCTGTAGCGGGAGGGGCCGTGAATCGTAACTGTAAATTACCAATACACTTTTATGATCCACAGCTCATCCGAACAGCTGTAATAATACCGCATGGAACTTGCCGCATCCCATTCCATACGCTGCCGGATCGGCGCGTCAAGAAGGCTCTCGGCCTCGTCATCTGCGGCGGGGAACAGCGCATCCACAGCCTTGGTATAGCTCTCAAAGTCAGAGAATTTCATAAAGACTCTTCTCTCCCCCTCGTCGACGGCGTGCCACAGAGCGGAGGAGATGGCATCGGGGTCAAAGCCCTCGTAGTAGAGACTGTTTAATATGTAATAGTCAAAGCTCCGGTCCGTACATTCCGGCAGCCAGTAACGCTCACTGGGAATATGCTTGGCCCTCAGCATTTCATCCGAGGTCAGGCATAAGTAGTCATAGATGATGTCCAGCTGCGAGGCATCCGTCGCATCCTCGCCGTATGTGGGATCGCCCCAGGAGGGATCCACATAGGTGTAGACGCCGTCAATTCTCACCAGGTTCCAGGCATGGCCCTCCGCATTGTCCCCGGTTGTGCCCTCGATATAAGCGCACCAGACGCCGGCTTTATGGAGAAGATACTGCAGTGCCCTGGCATATCCGGCGCAGACGGACAGATGGTTCACGAACACGCTTTGGATATTCTGGTTCTGAGCGCTGTCCAGCACATAATCCGTAGTATTGATGACGTATTCATAGGCCAGCTTGACTTTCTGATAATCACTGGCCCCCTCCGGTATGGAAGCGAGGTATTCCTGCACCGCGGCATCGATGACGGCCTGAATGCTGTCAATCTCCGAGGCATCCACATTGAAATCGAGCCGGATCTGCCAGATGCCGATGCCCTTAAAGCCGCTCATGCTGGCATTTCCGTCGATCCAGAAGAACTCGGGATGGTCAATGATGAGGGAAGTCAGGGCTGTCTTGATGTACTCTGAGTCCTTGGCGCGCAGAGTAAATTCGGAGCGGTGTTCGGAGATACCGGTGTAGAGCTGGTTGTAGACGCTCTGCGACTCCTCGGAGAGCTGGTCATAGGCGAACCCGGTGAGCCCTTCTGTAGAGGATACCGGGAAGCCATAGATCTCAAATGCCTCCTCTTCATCCGCGGCAACCACAGTCTCTGACCCGATCACACCGCTCCCGTTGGTTTCGACGGGTGCCTCTTCTTTTGCCTTGGTCCAGGCCGAGAACTGCTCCTCCGGGCCCCTAAGAAAGGGAGCGCTGCAGCCGCAAAGAACAAGACACATAAGCAGGGCTGAGATCAGCCATGCAAAGTGTCTTATTGATGTTCGTCTGATAGGTCTTATGCTTCTCCTTCCGCCGCTGGCTCGAGCGTGTGGGGATCCAGCTGGTTCCCGTCCTGCCAGATTCTGGCGAGGTCATAGAATTCCCGCGCCTCCTCGTCGAAGATATGGACGACAACGCCCTGGAAATCAATCAGAGTCCAGTTCGCGTTGCGGTGTCCTTCCACATGATCTGCATGGAACCCATTCCGCTCAGCGCTCTCTTCCACTGCATCCACCATAGCCTCGGTCTGGGAGGCGTTCGTGCCGTTTGCAATGACAAAGTAGTCCGCCAGGGGCGAGATCTTGTCAATCTCAATCACCTCGATGCGCTCAGCCTTCTTCTCCTCCAGTGCGGAGACGATGATTCCCGTCAGCTTTTTGCTCTCTTCCTTTAACATTCCTGCTAGTCCCTCCGATCTTCGTGAACTTCTTCATAAAAATGGTAAGCGTCCTGTGTGTTGCTGTCGATCTCTCCGCTCTTGGATTTCAGATAGAGCAGCATATCCTTCAAGATCAGGTAACAGCATTCATCCAGATCCCGGAAGGCCGCGAGGCGGATCTCCGGGAGATGCTTTGACTTATTCCTTCTCGGCTCGATGTAATCGGCGATAAAGACGATCTGCTCCAGCATGTGCATCCCGGCCTTCCCGGTTGTGTGGAAGCGGATCGCGTCGAGGATCTCCTCGTCATCGATGCCGTACTTCTCCTTTGCGATATAGGCCCCCACCTTCGCATGAAGAAGAAAAGGATTATTGCGCTCAACCTTGCTGATCTCGATCTCGTTCTTATCACAGATTTTGATCTTCTTCGAATCCGAGATCCCCTTGGCGCAGTCATGGAGCAGGCCTGCAGTCTCCGCTTTGTGGATGTCTGCCCCATGTGCCATAGCGAGAGCCGCGCTGGTAAAGCGCACTCCCTGAGTGTGGTAGAAACGGTTTGCATCAATGTATTTTCTGAGACGTTTGCTCATCTCTTCGAGATCATAATATGTAGCAGCCATCTGCACTCGCATCCTTATATTAATGAGTTACTATTTGCGGCCCCTCCCGCTGCAGGCCACAGACCACAGACCATCCGTGCTTCGCACGTATGTCGCAGCGAAAGCTGCTTATGTCTGAGGCTGTAGGGGGAGATTATACTACAGCGAGCGGTTGGAAGCAATCAGCAGACAGTTCTGTTTCTCGCAGGGGCTCCGGCTGTCGTCGGCCTGGAAGAGGGCCACATTGCGGAACTGCTCCAGGGCCCTGTGCTTCAGCCTCATCCCGGGGATGCTCCGCGGGCCCTTAAGTGCAGTGATCAGATTACACAGATAGAGACCGTCCTCCTTGAGATGCGCCCTCACCACCGCCATGCCGTCGCGGCTGAAGAGACCGGTATCCGACTGAAAGCCCCGAAAGGCGTCATTGAAGATCAGGTCATAGCGGCGGTCAGAGCCCAATAGATAGGAGAAACCCTCCGCCGCCCTGAGGCGGAAGCCCGGATAATCCCTCTCGATCTCATTGAGAAAGAAATACCTTCTGGCGACATCAATCATCTCCGGATAGAGCTCCGCCACATCCATGGAAGCCTCCGGGCACTCATGCAGGAAATGATCCGCATAAACGAAGCCCCCGCCCCCGATGAGCAGCGCACTCCTTGCCCCGCTCCTCATGCGGAGGGACCAGTCAAAAGCCCTCATATAGGGAAAGAGCAGTGTCCACCGCCCGCCCTCTTCCACGGACACAGCCGACTGAAGAGCCCCGTCGACGAAGAGGAGCCGCGCGCGGTGCCCGCGAAAGAATTTC
Source organism: uncultured Lachnospiraceae bacterium (assembly GCA_902803505.1). GTDB lineage: Bacteria > Bacillota > Clostridia > Lachnospirales > Lachnospiraceae > Chordicoccus. The sequence goes on from CADCQE010000203.1 coordinate 4,684, forward strand.
TGTGACACAATGATCCGTCCGCAGGGTGCGTCTGCCTGATAGAGCAGCGCGCCCATTTCCCCGGGGGTCCTCATCCTTCTTTGTCTGAGACGGATAAACTGCAGCTGATTTATTTTCATTGAAATATCCTCTCTCCAGCATGATTTTTCTCTACACTTTAACATGATAATGTGCTACCATGTTGGTGTTATTGTTTTATAATAGTTAACCTTAGTAATTGCCGAAGGCAATTGCTTAGATTAACTGCATATAGGGAAAACGAAAGGTTCTGCGCAGCAGATAATTTCG
>CADCQE010000204.1 GCA_902803505.1 uncultured Lachnospiraceae bacterium
AGACAAAAATGGCAAAGGCAGCGGCATATACCGGAATGACAAATCTCTTTTTATTCTTTTTCTGCAATGCTTTGGAGATACGCAAGGCAGCATAAGAAAGGAAAATGAAACTGTAAAGAATCACATTTGCAGCAGCGTTTCGATTCAGTTTTAGAGCAGAAGGAAGATTAAAGAGCAGGATATGAAGGTACAAAAGTGCATAAAAAATATAGGCTGGACGCTGAATCTTTTTCCAGGTTATTCCCTTCATCCTGCGGCTGATCTTTTTAAATGACGTTATGAAAAGAGGCTGCATGATTATGATCATCAGCAGGGAACACAGAGTTGCCGCAAGAATGATTCGGCGCATATCTGCAGCCCGCGTAAACAACATGATAAAATACCGGCAGCCATAGGTGATCATATGACCGATGGCAAGAATGGATCCCATAATGGACAACTCTCCCCTGACCGGCATGACGGTTTTGCGGATAATGGAACGGGTAGAAACAGCTCCCGCATACATAACATAGATGAACAGTGCACCTGAAAGGCCTCCTTTTGTAAAAACAGAAGCCAGAATGGAAGAAAAGCCTGTGAGACCTGTTGTCTTTCCGGAAAGAACCGCGGCAGTTGTCGTACCTGAAATGACGGTACAGATGATATAACAAAGGAACGCGTGGCTTCGGATCCACTTTTTTCCGGAAAAAATAATGATAGAAGCAATGATAAGGGAGAGTGATATAACGTAAATAGTAGATAAGTAGCAGGCTTTGCCTTCTATCTTTAGCAAAAAGAGCAGGTAATCCCTGCTCTTTTTGTTTTCTTCATCGAACCGCATCCATCATCCTGTCGTTTCAACTGCTTTTGGCATCCTTGTATTGCCATATTTTTTAATAAATATGGCAATAAACTATTGATTCTTAGCTTGCCATATGTTATAATGTATGACAAGGAGGTGATTGAATTGCCAATCGTAAAGTACAAAAACCAGTCGGGCGTGACTTACGCCTACGAGCAAACTTCATCCTACGATTCAGAACGGAAGCAATCCAGGCCTGTCCGGAAATATCTGGGACGTGTGGATCCGGAAACAGGGGAGATCATTCCGACCACCGGGAAACGCGGCCGGCCGCCCAGAAAACCAGCTGAAAGCAGACCGGAAGGCCAGGAGCCTGATTACAAGACGCTCTTCGAAGAGAAATGTCTGGAGCTGGAACGCCTTCAAAAAGAACTTGTAAATACGAAGGAAACGAATGATCAGCTGTCATTACAGGTCAGGGAACTGAAACAGGTAATTGTGGCAGTACGCGACAGGATCGCTTCGATCAAACACTTGTAACCATCCTTTCCATGAATAACCGTCATGCCATCACGTTTTGATGAGCATGCTTACGTATACCGGTAAAACAATCCTCAGTAAGGAGCGAGTTGACGTCATGCGCAGGAAAACCAAAAGAGCTACACAGGAAGAGATCCAGGCGTTTGAAAACAGCATGCACCGCAGGACAGATGATGCGGACGGTTCATGTTCTCAGGGGGATCCCTACCTGTGCAACTTTACCTGGCTTGATGACACAGCCCTGTCCGCTCTGCCTTATGATCTGCTGCTTAAAACTGCCGCACAATACAGAGACATCATCATAGGGCTGCTGGAAGACCGGAAAGAATTGACCGGGGCCTTCCGGACGGTGCTGGAGCGGAACAACATCCTCATAACAGACGAGTTCGGGAAAAAAAGTGAAAAGCTTTCTGTTCTGTTAGGGGGCAGCCAGTCTGACAGTCGCGCGCCCCGGGATGAAGATATCGATGATGGAGAAGAAAGAAGCGCTTTTGGAGAAGACCCTGTCAAAAGTTTTGACCGTGATGCAGATAAAGCTAAAGATAAACAGGAGGAGCCGGAGGCCTGTACCGATACTTCCGGCAGTGGAAGCGAAGACGGCCACGGGCAGGATGATGGGGAAAAAGAAAAAAAGAAAGAGAAAAAGGCCAGGACATGGAAGCCTGTACGGTCGAAAGGCTGTCTGGAAAAACAGTGCAGGGATCTTCCTTCCATCCAAAAAGTCATCGAAATGACAGAGGAAGAACTGGAGAAAATTTTCGGGAAGGGCAACTACCGCCGTATGGAAGGCAATGACAAAGAGATCATTGAGTACGAGTACGTGCCGAGGACACTCTATGTCAGAAAAACCGTGCTGTGCGCTTATGAGGCGGTCAATAAAGAAGCAGACAGCGTCAAAAAGGAAATGACCGTTGCCAGGAACCCGGTCATGAGGCTGCGTCAGCACAGCAGGTCAACATCCTCCATATGGTCGCTTGTCCTGTCCCAGAGGTATTGTCTGCGTCTGCCATGGAAAAGGGTGGCTTCCGACCTGGAAAGGGACGGGCTTGCTCTTACCACCCAGATGATGGAGGAAAACGCCCGCTTCTTTTATGGGATACTGGCTGCACTCATCCAGAGGATGTGGTACTGGCTTTTTCTTACCGGACATATCCAGATCGATGAGACACCGGTCCTGATGTATGACCAGCGGGAAAACATCCTCCGCCAATGCTATTTCTGGGTGTTCACGGTCAGCGAACTGTATGATACCGACAAGCCGGTCACCATCTTTATATATGCGGCAGGCAAGGACACGGGGGTACTGCGGCGATACCTTGTGGAAGACCACACATACACCGGGTATGCGACAACGGACGGGCATAACCCATACCACATCATCGAGGAGGAGACGGATGGTGCCGTCAGGAACACGGGCTGTCTCAACCATTTCCGTACAAAGCTGGCCAGGGTGCTGAAAGCCATACCGGGGCTGAAGCAGATGACGGAAGATCAGTTGAAGCAGATCCCTGCGTTCAATGTGCTTTCCAGCCTGCAGCTCGTATTCAGGAAAGAAAAGGAAACGAAAGGGATGACGGCCGGGGAACGGACTGAATTCCGGGCAAAGTATGTTTTCCCGGAACTGGAGGAGGCATTTGCCGTCCTGGAAGGGCTTGAGGCAGATGATTACGGTCAGGGAAGCCTCATGCACAAGGCGCTCACATACCGGGACAACCAGAAGGATCACCTGAAAAGGTTCATGGAGGATGGAAGTATCCCGCTGACGAATTCCAACAGTGAGAGGCGGATCGCTTTTTTCGCCTTATTGAGAAATGTCTCACACTTTTTCGGTTCAGATGTCATGGGAAAGGTCGGCGCGGGCTGGGAAACCCTGGCGCAGACAGCGAAGGCATTCACAGACCACGTCGATATTTACTTTCAGTACCTCCTGGATGAAGCAGTACCTTTCATCAGAGGTGAGGACAGCAGAAAAGCTGTCAGGCATACGGCCGAAAGCAGAATTGATGAACTGGAGCAAAACGCTCTGGCTTATTTCAACGATGAGCGGCTGGATCGTTTTATGCCCTGGTCTGCCGAATACCATGCTTACGAGGAAAGGCGGCTCAGGGAACGGCGGGAAACCGCGTATCTCCTGGCCAGTACCCACGAAAACCGCCGGTGAAGCCTGCATCCCACCCCGGCAGTGGGGAAACAGAACCAGGCCTGTCAAAACTTTTGACAGGCCTGGTCGGATCGCATGGAAAAAGGGTATTATTACGGGATCTGTGAGAAAAGCATGCAATCCGGCATGCGGTCTGATCTCCGCAGCCTCCGGCGGAAGGTGGATTCGGAGATCCCCAGATCCCTTGCCAGTGTCCCGGCAGGGACACACAGTCTCATGGCGTTCCGGATCTGCCCAAGCGTCTGGTCCCTGCTTTCCTGGACAACAGTGCGGGGCCGCCCGACCCGGATCTCTTCCTGCACGCCAAGGTTTCCCAACCTGTTCAACAGTGCATTTGCCCTTTTGACGCAGTTACCAGCCATTTCCTGATCCCCATCCCTGACGGCACGCCTGGCTGCGAGGAGCGCAGTTTCCAGTTGGCCGGACAGATCCCCGGCCCGGGAAAGCAGCACAGACAGCTCATCCTCAGTGTAAAGTCCTTTTTCCCTCAACATGGCGTTTCCTCCTCCCTGTCCTGTCCCGGAATACGGTTTGCCTGACGAATACGTTTGATGGCATCTGTATCAATGCTGCTTTCCATACTGTAACCTCCCAGCAGCTGCCTGAACTCATAAGGAGACAGCGCCCTGACCTCCTCTTCGCTCATGGGCCACTGATACCGCCCTCTAAAAACCCGTTTGTAGAGGAGGACATATCCGTCCGGATCATGGGTGAGAATTTTGATACGATCCCGCTTGCGGCCGCAGAAAAGGAAGATGGTGCCTTCGCCAAGGGGATCCAGTCG
>CADCQE010000205.1 GCA_902803505.1 uncultured Lachnospiraceae bacterium
AAGAAAGAAGAAGTGAAGAAGACCGGCGCTAAAAAGAAAGAGGAAGGAAAGAAGTCCGGGAAGAAGAAAGAATAGGTCTCAATAGGAGATGAGGAAGAAGGAGAGAAACCCGTATGAGCAATAATCTGTGGATTATCATTTTTGTCGCGATCGCCGTATGCGCCGCATTTGTCATCGCATTGATCGTCATGCGGTCTAAGAAGAAAGCTGCAGTGATCGTCGAAGAGGAGTCAGAGGCAAAGCCCGGTGAGGGCAAGTGGATCGGGAAAGTGATTATGAGCTGTGACGCGGGGGAGGTCCACGCCCCGGTACCCGGAAAAGTGCGACATTATTCGGAGATCCCCGATGAGACCTTTGCCTCGGGGGCGATCGGGCAGGGTGTCGGAATTGATCCGGACTCGGAGGATCTGTACGCGCCCGTGGACGGCACCATCACCACATTGGCGGAATCGCTGCAGGCGATTGGAATCAGCGGACCGGGAGAGATGGAGCTGCTTCTCCATGTGGGTGTCGACACGATTGCAATGAACGGAGACGGCTTTACACCTTACGTGAAGGAAGGGGATGTGGTCACGGCGGGGCAGCCGCTGATGCATTTTGACCGCAAGAAGATTGCGGCCGCCGGCTATCCCGACATGGTGGTTGTGCTGATGACCAATTCCTCGGATATGAAGAATTTTGAACTCAGGCTCGATTGAGCGTGAAGAAGGAATACCGCGATGGACGTATACAGCGGAAAAGCGTCATTTAAGGGAATTGCGATCGGACGGATCGTTGAGATGAAGAGGGATTCCATGGAAGTTCACAGGATCCCTGACTGCGATCCGGAGGTTCAGGCCGCGAGATACTTCGAGGCAAAGGTTAAGGCCGGAGAGGAGCTCCGATTGCTCAGCCTTCAGTGCGCCGGAGAGATCGGGGAGGCGGATGCGGAGCTCTTTAAAGTATATGCGATGCTTCTCGACAGCTTCGACGACTCTGTCCTGACGATCCTCCGCGAGCAGAATGTCAATGCGGAGTATGCCGTGGCGAGGACAGGGGACAAATTCGTGGCCATGTTTGCGGCCATGGAAGACAATCCCTACATGCTGTCCCGCCAGATGGATCTCAGGGACGTGACGGACCGGCTGCTCCGGAAGTTCGACGGTGAGGAGCACGAGAGGGAGGATTACCACGAGGAGGTGATCCTGATCGCTGACGACCTGGCGCCCAGTGAAGCTGTTCAGCTCGACAAATCCAGGGTGCGCGCTTTTGTCACAAGAGAGGGAACGACCAATTCCCATACTGCGATTCTCGCCCGCACCATGGTTCTTCCTGCCCTCTGCCAGACCCCGGTTCCGGAGGAAGCGGCGGGAAAGCTGGGAATCGTGGACGGCTTTGCAGGCTGTCTCTACGTTGACCCCGATGAGGAGACGCTCGCCGCCTATCGGAGGCGCGCCAGGGAGGCCGCGGAGCGGCTCAAATCCCTGGAGGTGCTGAAGGGGAAGCCGAGTGTCACGCGTTCCGGCCAGAGGATCCGTCTCTACGCCAATATCAACGACCCCGGGGACCTGGAGTCCGTCTATGAAAATGATGCAGAGGGAGTCGGTCTCTTCCGCTCGGAATTTCTTTACATGAAGCGGGATGATTTCCCTTCGGAGGAGGAGCAGTTTGAAGCTTACCGCGCAGTGGCTGAGGGGATGGAAGGCCGGGAGGTCGTCATCCGCACTCTGGACATCGGGGCGGATAAGCAGACGGATTATTTCGGGCAGGAGCAGGAGGAGAATCCCGCCCTCGGCTGCCGCGCCGTCCGCATCTGCCTCATCCGGGAAGAGATCTTTAAGGCGCAGCTTCGCGCCCTGTACCGGGCCTCGGCCTACGGCAATATCCGGATCATTTTCCCCATGATCATCTCCGTCTGGGAGGTGGACAGGATTCGGCAGATCTGCGATGAGGTGAAGCAGGAGCTCGCCTCGGAGGGGGTTCCGTTCAATGACGTGCCGCTGGGCATTATGATTGAGACGCCGGCAGCGGTTCTGATTGCGGAGGAGCTCGCCAGGAAGGTGGACTTTTTCAGCATCGGGACGAATGACCTGACCCAGTACACCCTGGCGCTGGATGTGCGGAACCAGGCGCTGGCGCCATTTTTCAATCCGCATCATCCGGCTGTGCTCAGCCAGATCAGGATGACAGTAGAAGCCGGTCACCGCCACAAGCTCCGCGTCGGCATCTGTGGCGAGCTGGGAGCGGATCCCGCCATGACGGAGGCTTTTGTCCGGATGGGAATTGATGAGCTGTCGGTCAGTCCGGCTGCAATTCTGCCGCTTCGTAAGGCGATAAGGCGCATCGGATAAGCGCTGTCCTGAGCAGAAAGGATTTATTGACATCATAATGAGCATTGTATTGGACGCTTTACTGGATGCTTTTTTGGACTGCCTCAAGGATTTGCCCTTTTTGTTTGTGGCATTTCTCCTGCTGGAGATCCTGGAGCATCATGTATCTGAAAAAATGAATCGCGCGCTGGCCGGTGCCGGTGGTCTGGGTCCCTTGGCGGGGGCCTTGCTTGGCTGTGTCCCACAGTGCGGCTTCTCCATTATGGCTGCGGAATTCTATGCGGGCGGTGTGATTTCGCTTGGGACGCTGCTGGCGGTCTTCCTGTCGACTTCCGATGAGGCAGTAATCATTCTCCTGTCGAATCCCAGTCATGTCGGAGTTGTGGGCAAGCTG
>CADCQE010000206.1 GCA_902803505.1 uncultured Lachnospiraceae bacterium
GCGGACACCGGCCGTGAAGCCGAGGCGCAGATCGGAGTCAATATTGATCTTGCAGACTGCGGATCTTGCAGCCTGACGAAGCTGGTCTTCCGGAACGCCGATAGCATCGACGAGCTTGCCGCCGTGAGCATTGATGATCTTGACATATTCCTGCGGAACGGAAGAAGCGCCGTGCAGGACGATCGGGAAATTCGGGATCTTCTTGACGATCTCATCAAGAATATCGAAGCGAAGCTGCGGATCCGTGCCGGGCTTAAACTTGAAAGCGCCGTGGGACGTGCCGATGGCGATCGCAAGAGAGTCCACGCCCGTGCGGGAGACGAACTCCTCCACTTCCTCCGGACGTGTGTAGGAGGAATTCTCCTCAGACACATTCACATCGTCCTCGATGCCGGCCAGAGCGCCGAGCTCAGCTTCGACCACAACGCCGCGAGCGTGAGCATACTCCACCACCTTCTTGGTGATCTCGATATTCTCATCGAAGGGCTTGCTGGAAGCATCGATCATAACGGAAGTGAATCCGTTGTCAATGCAGGCTTTGCAGGTCTCGAAATCCGGGCCGTGATCCAGGTGCATGACGATATCGATGTCCGGGCACTCGATTACTGCAGCTTCAACGAGCTTCTTGAGGTAAGAAGGATTCGCGTATTTGCGGGCACCTGCAGAAGCCTGCAGGATCACGGGGGACTTCAGCTCCTGAGCCGCCTCTGTGATGCCCTGAACGATTTCCATGTTGTTGACGTTAAATGCACCGATCGCATAGCCGCCTGCATATGCCTTCTCGAACATTTTCTTAGAAGTTACTAATGCCATTGGAATCAACCTCCTTTTGGATAACTATGTCCCTTTCTTTGGGACATACGATTTGATATCAGTTTATAACGAAAATCGGGAACCGTCAATTGCGACTTGCGATGCAGCATCACCCTGCGAGCTCGGGATATCTCTTAAAGAACGGCTCCAACCTCTCAAGCAGGATCTCCACGCCCCCGCTCTGACCGGCCTCAAGATTCATGGGCATCACTGGGTCATGGAGCGACATGCGAAGCAGCACCCAGCCGCTGACCTCGCTGTCGCGGAAGGAGACGCGGACACCTTCATAATTCGGTTCCACGATGGTCCAGCCCTTCTCCTTCACAAATTGGCGGAAGTCCGCGAGCACCTTTTCGCCGTAGCTGCGGAAATCCTCTGCCGTGATCCTGAAGCGCCGCTCCTTTGATTCGGCGGGGGTCTTAAGCTCAGCGATCAAGGACTCAATGCGCTTGCCTTCCTTTCGGAGCTGCGCCATCTTAATGATGATTTTTACGGAAATATAAGCACCGTCGTCAGAGAAATAGTTCTCTTTAAAGGCGCCGTGCCCGGAGGTCTCAATGGCGAGCTCGCAGTCCTCTCCGGCTGCATTGAGCTCTATCCCCTTGTTGATGACGTTCTTGTACCCGCGCTTGAAGCGAAGGTGCTTCATGCCGAGCTTTCCTTCGAGAAAGGCCGCCAGCTCGTCACTGGTGACAGAATCCGTCACGACGGTGGAGCCGGGGTGGGTCTCCGAGACAATAGCGGCAAGAAGGGCAATCAGCGTGTTGCGGTTGACTTCCGTGCCGTCGGAGAAGACAACTGCCCCGCGGTCGCCGTCACAGTCAAAGATCACGCCGAGATCCGCACCGGCATCCACAGTTGCTTTTCTGGCCGCGTCCATCGCTGTGGCATCCTCCGGATTGGGGATGTGATTCGGAAATGTCCCGTCCGGCTCCAGGTAGACACTGCCGGCGGTGTCTGCTCCCAGAGGCTCCAGAATCTTGGAGGCAAAGAAGCCGGAGGCTCCATTGCCCGCATCCACCACGATGTGGAGTCCTTTTAAGGGATGCATATAATCCTCGCTCTTCACCGCTTCGCAGATGATGGATTTCATGGCGTCCGCATATACAGAGACCATATCAAAATTCACGGTGCTTCCGCCCTCGAGCACAAGTCCCGTAGGTGCCGCAAATTCCTCCTCGTCCGCTGACCCGTACGCTTCTGCCGTCACGGAGGCGCGCTTCAGGATCCCGCTCAGCTGGGCTTTCTCAAGACCGCCTTCCTTGGTGAAGAATTTCATGCCGTTCCGGTTAAACGGCAGATGACTTGCGGTGAGCATGATAGCCCCGTCAAAATCACTTCCGGGAAGCACAGTGGACTGGAACATTGCGGGCGTGGTAATGAGCCCGCAGTCAAAGGTCTTTGTGTCCGCAAGCCCCTTCAGGCAGGCATCCATCAGGGCCGGAGCCGTGATCCGGCTGTCGTGGCCGACACCGATCCGCAGGGCCGATTTCTCCTTTCCAAGCTTCTCGGCAAGAAACTCGGCAAATGCGCAGGCGATAAAGGTCACCAGGCCCGGAGTCAGTGTGCGCTTCTCATCTCCCGCTGCGATCGCCGCACCTCTTACGTCATTTCCATTCTGCAGAGCCGTAAAAAATGCATCATAGCTTCCCATTTTTCCCATTCCTTTCTTCGTCAATTGCTGACTGATACAGGATTGATCCTAATGATGATAGTAGCATTTTTTCTACCGGGAAAGCAAGTGGGTCATAAGGGACGGTTCTCAGTGATCTAAGTCCCTCTGCCCCACTCGTTTTCAGCGGAACCTGCCGCCGTTAAAGCCTGAGATCAGCGAGCTCCAGGTCGCCCCGCTGCCGATTGTGCCAAGGCAGGAACTCGTATATTTGCTGTAACTCTTTGTGTCCATGTATTTGAAGACATTGACGGCCTTCTTCGGATTCGAGAAGGAGGAGCTGTAAATGCCGAGGTGGAATCCCGCACTGTTCTCGCTGGGATCATCCTTCTCCCTGTGAATCCCGATCATATCGATGTTGGGGTCAAACTCCGTCTTGTAGTAGGCGTAGGCGATGCCTGCAGCCTGCTCGCTCTCCATGTTCCTTCCGCCGTAGTAGGAATTTATCCCGGTTTCCGGCAGGATGATGTGGACGTCATTGCCGTAAGTCCTCTTGATATACTTCGCTACGTAGGAGATGTTCATGGGCGTGTACTGCTGAGAATTCTCCGTCATCGACACCAGGCTGCCCTGTCTCCAGACCCTGGGGTCCTGCTCAGGGGCGGGATAGGGATGCAGAGCGACATCGAAATGGACATTTCCCTCTTCTTTAAGCTTGGCGGCAAAGGAAGTGAGAACATTTTTCGCGTTGTAGCTGCCCGAGAGGTTGAAGGAGAGATTCCAGTTGTGGTCGAAGCAGATATAGGTACGAGCATTTGCATACTGGCTCTTCACTGCCGTGTTGAACATGCGGAAGGAATCACAGAAATGCTTGATATAGGTGGCGTAGGACACATCCCCGCAGTTGCAGTAAGTGCGGTACTGGTTGCTCTCATTTCCGAAGATCCAGTTACCCATCAGTGCACCGCCGCTTGTAAAATAGTGTCCCAGGCAGGAGAACAGTGCTTCCAGCTCCTTGCGGTTTGCATTTGCCGAATTCAGTGCGAACGTGGCACTTCGGGAGAGGTCCGCCGTAAGTGCGGAGGGCAGGATGAATCTGCTCAGGCTCCGGTCCGACAGATAGAAGACACCGGTCACTACTACCCCCTTCTCACGGAGCTGCCGCAGGCAGCTCTGATAGGACAGGATGGAGGAGGAGAACTCATAGGTCTTTCCCTCATAGGTGTAATGCAGTCCGCCGCCATTCAGGAAGATCTCCAACGGAAAATCCGCAATGACGTGGCTGCAATTGAGCTCCACAATCTTATTGATGTAAGTGGAGGTCCCGATCAGGGACTTCAGCCCCTTCTTCGTCCCGCGGGATGATTTTGGAAATGCCGCCGTGTTGCCTGCTGCCGCCTCCGGATTCTGGATGTACCAGGCATTGCTGGCCAGCTTGTATGCATTTCCGTCCTTCACGCCCACATAGAACTTACATTGGAGGAGTGAGGAGGAGGTGTTCAGGTTGAGAGGAGCAGTGAAGCTCACAGTGGCACCGCTCACGACGCTCTGAGCGACGGGCGCGGCCTTGGACACACTGTTTACATATGGCGGTACGGCAAAAAGATAAGCCGTGACGCCATTGGAGACTGTGTTGAACGCCGTCGCGACCACTTTGGAGCCACTGATCTTAACGGAATTGATCTGAAAGCTGTCCGAACGGATCTCATCTGCAGAGGTCTTGGATTCCGCTGCGAGGCGGGCCGCTTCCCGGGAATTCCCGGGGCGTCCCTCCTTGATGCCATAGGTCACATAATGGATGAGAATCCCGTAATCGTCATCCTTATATTTCTTTCGTACATCCGCATTGTGGGAGCGGTAATAATTGTAGTTGTAAGTGTTCTTGTAATCCTTCCCCTGGTAGACCGTAATGGGGCTTTGAAGCTTCCTGATTCCGGTTCTGGTGGCCTTTCCCTTAGAAGTCTTGTATCCCTTCTTCATGTAATGGAGATAGTACTTCTTGTAGTTCAGACGGTACTTTTTGCGCAGCGACGGGTTGCCGTAGCGGTAAGACTTCACGTCAAAAGACTTGATGGCCTGGTGTTGTTTACTCATACCCTTTGTGACAAAATACTCGATGGCTTTCCTGTCGTCCCCGCCGCAGAGTTCCCTCACCTTCGGGTAGTGCTTCATGTAATAAGAATAGTTGTAGACGCGCTTGTAGTTCACACCCTTGTAGACAGTGGTTCCTTTCTTTGCGTAAACAGAATATGGAGCCCGGAGAACAAGGAGCGCCAGAATAAATGTTACAGAAATCTTTTTTAAGTATTTCATTTTCTTTACCATCCTTCTGGAAGGCATTATATCATAAAATAAAAGAGCTCACCACCCGCAGGTGATGAGCCCTATGTTTCAGTCTCTCTTAATTACGCCGGCATCCCATTCTTGTCCGGGAACAGGAAACCCGCAAAACTTGGATGTATTAACGTCTCTGAGCCGCAACTTCCTCTGCGAAGTTCTCGACCTTCTTCTCAATGCCTTCGCCGGTCTCGAAGCGGATGAAGCCCTTCACAGCGACTTTCGCGCCGTTCTCCTTGGCGACCTGAGCGATGTACTTGTTGACGGTCTGCTTGCCGTCCTCGGCCTTGACGTAGACCTGGTCCTGGAGGCAGATGTCTGCCAGCTCTTTGTTGATGCGGCCCATTACCATGCCGTTCCAGATCTTATCGTTGGCATTGGGCTTCTCGTTCTTCGCAGCAGCGAGGAGGACTTCCTTCTCCTTGTCGATGTAGTCCTGACCCACCTCGGCGCGGCTGTTGTACTTCGGTCTCATAGCAGCTGCCTGCATCGCGACGTTCTTCGCCATCTCGACGATCGCGTCGTTGACGACATCCGTCTCAACATCCACGAGAACGACGATCTTACCTCCGGCGTGAGTGTAAGCTGTGATGAAGCCATTGTCTTCCTTCATCTGAGCGAAGCGGCGGATCTTGAGGTTCTCACTGATCACGGCGATCTCTGCGACGAGCGCATCATTTACGGTCTTGCCCGCCTCAAACTTCCAGGGCTCAGCAAGGAATGCATCGATATCTGCAGCTGCCGTGTCCATAGCCTGCTCGGCGACCTGGTGCACAAAGCCCTTAAAGAGGTCGTTCTTCGCCACGAAGTCTGTCTCGGAATTGACTTCTACGACAACAGCTTTCTTGCCGTCCTCAGATACCAGGCCTTCGCACAGACCCTCAGCCGCGATGCGGTCCGCCTTCTTGGCAGCCTTCATCATGCCGTTCTCACGAAGGAAGTCGATCGCCTTCTCCATATCACCGTCTGTCGCGGTCAGGGCCTTCTTGCAATCCATCATGCCAGCGCCGCTCTGCTCGCGGAGTTCTTTTACCATTGCAGCTGTAATTGCCATAACTATTCTCTCCTCTTCTTCATAAAAAATGGGACATACTGGGCGGTAAACCCTGTCCCACTTTGTTGTCATTTATAACAGTGATACTAGTTAATCTCAGCAACTGATGAAATCAAGGTCAGGATTCCATCGCAGCTTTCTCTGACTCCTCATCCGGATAAGCAGTGTAGCCTTCCGCCGGGATCTCAGAAGCATCCGCTTCCATCTGGCCCTGGTTCGCTTCCACAACTGCGTCAGCCATCTTGGAGACAATCAGCTTGACGGCACGGATCGCATCGTCATTGCCCGGAATCACATATGTCAGCTCCTCGGGATCGCAGTTCGTGTCGCAGATGCCGATCAGCGGGATGTGCAGAGTGTGCGCTTCCTGTACGCAGATGCGCTCCTTCTTCGGGTCAACGATGAAGATGGCGTCCGGAAGCTTCTTCATGTCGCGGATACCGCCGAGGTTCTTCTCGAGCTTCTCATGTTCCTTCTTCAGCTTCAGGACTTCCTTCTTGGGAAGGGCCTCGAAAGTCCCGTCCTCAGCCATCGCCTCGATGTCCTTCATTCTCTTGATCCGGCTCTGGATGGTGCGGAAGTTGGTCAGCATGCCGCCGAGCCATCTCTCATTGACATAGAACATGCCGCAGCGTGCAGCCTCTGTGCGGATGGCGTCCTGCGCCTGCTTCTTTGTGCCGACAAACAGGACCTTGCCGCCGTGCGCCACGATATCGCCCACTGCATTGTAAGCATCGTCTACCATGCCTACGGTCTTCTGAAGGTCGATGATGTAGATCCCGTTGCGCTCCGTGTAGATATAGGGCTTCATCTTGGGGTTCCAGCGTCTGGTCTGATGTCCGAAATGGACGCCTGCTTCGAGCAGCTGCTTCATTGAAATGACACTCATGTTTCTTCTCCTTTATAAATTGGTTTGTCTTCCATATGCTTCCATCCGGACGACTGTTCATTGATAAACAGCACCCGCCGCGGAATCCACATATGTGCTTGATACACAGCCTTGTTATTCTAGCATGATACTGCTGCGGGCGTCAACAGGAAAATCACACAGCATTTATCCGCCGCTTTCTGGAAAAGATCACGATCCCAAGCACCACTGTCAGCACCACGCAGCAGACAATATAGAGCGTCTGCGCCAGATCGCCGAATTTCGAGAACATCGGATTAAAGAACGTAGCGCTGAGATTGTTGACCACATGGGCGAAGATACAGATCCATAAGGTTCCGTAGTGCTCATAGATCAGCGCCAGCACAAGGCCGAAGATCCCGGCATAAAGGCCCTGGTAGAGATCGCCGTGGGCCACGCCGAAAATGACTGCACTGAACACGGCAGCCCAGGCAGTACCCATGTAATCCCTGAGCCTCCGGTAGAGGATTCCCCTGAAGAGGAGCTCCTCCGCGACAGGCCCCGAGATGCAGACCACGAGCAGCCGGACGACCACATTGGCGGAGCCGATGCTCTGCTCCAGAGAGTCGTAGACCTCCCCCGAGCTCAAGGGCAGGGTGCTGATCACCAGCGTGATGACTGTCCCGACCGCAAAAGAAAACACTGCGACAATAAAGTATTGCACGACAGAATGCCCGGAACATTTCAGGATCCGCTCCCGCACACCTTCCCGCAGGCGCTTCTGATGATCGGCATAAAAAAGGATAGAGAAGAGCACGATCGCTGCCAGGTCTGAGAGGCCCAGTACAAGGAGGCTGTTCCTCTGGTAGACCTCATACCCGGCCGAGGCATTCCCCATAATCATGACAAACAGCACCATCACCAGGTTCGTCACCACAAAGGAAGTCGCGTAGTCCAGGAGCAGAGGATAAAGGATCCTCCACAGCATGTAAGGAATCGACTCCCTCCTTGCGGGTACCGGGCAGTCAGGCGCCGCCAACTGTCCATACGCGGGATAGCTCATAGCAGACTGAGGGTCATAGATCCTCACATCCTGGCTGCCGGACGGCAGGTAATATCCCTGCGGGGGATAATTGTAACCCGGCAGCGGATAGGATTTCGGCACATAGTAACCCTGCGGCGGTTCCGTCCCCTGGGGAACCCCGTAGCCCTGCGGGGGAAAATAATACCCTTGCGGAGCTCCGTAATACCCGACCCAGGGAGAGCTTGTTCCCCAGTTCGCCGGATAACCTGTCTGTCCCTCCTCGCTGGAAGCGGAGCAGACGGCGCTTCCATCCGCCTTCGCGTCCCTGGCCTGTCCGATGAGCACGTTCCTAAGCTCCTCGGGCGTATCGACGATGCAGTCCGGCCAGGTGGCCTCCAGTTCTGCGCGGGAACCGTACCCGAAAGAGACGCCAATAGAAGAAATGCCCGAGAGCTTCGCTCCTTCCACATCGTATTTTCTGTCGCCGACGAGCACCACTTCTGCTCTTCTTTCGGTCATGCCAAGGGCCAGCAGTGCATCTTCAATGACTTCCGTCTTCTTCGAGCGCCGGCCGTTCATTTCACTTCCGACGATAACCCGGAAATACTGCTCAAGCCCGAAATACCTGAGAATTTCCCTGCAGAATTCCGTGGGCTTCGAGGAGGCAAGGCCGAGAACCATGCCCTCCTTCGCCAGGGCTGAGAGCACCTCGGGGATGCCGTCATACACGCGGTTCTCATAGATTCCCCTCGTGCGGTAGCGCTCACGGTAAGCCATGATCGCGCGCTCCGCCTCCTCTGCATTAAGATGAGCGTACTGCATGAACTGCTCTTTCAGCGGAGGCCCGACAAAACAGTCCAGGTCATGGAGGTTCTCCACCTTGATTCCGAATTCTTTGCGAAGTGCATACTGCACGCATCTCGTAATTCCTTCCCCGGAATCCGTGAGTGTGCCGTCGAGGTCAAATAAGACCGTATTCCACATGTCTACTCCTTCTTCATCCCTCCCGCTTCCCCCTGCCGGGGCGTCCGGAAGCGGGGCAGGTTGTATTGCGTCTCAAAAGATGTTCCGTCACATATGCTCAGGCGCTGAGAAGCCAAGCAGGTCGATGGATTTCTCAAGGGCTGTCTTCACCAGCTTCAGGAGCGTGAGATAAGAGCGCCTGCGCGCCGCATCCTCCTCCCCGAGAATCCGGGTTCCGTGATAGAAGCGGTTCAATGAGTTGGAAAGCGCAAAGATATAAGCGCAGAGCTTATGCGGCGCCAGCTCCTCATAGCTCGACATCACTGCCTGGGAGAACTGCGTGAGGGCGAGCATCAGCTCCTTCTCCTCTCCGCTTGCGGGCTCCAGCACCTTCGGAGCAGCCTCCCCATCCTCCTTCGTCATCTTCTCAAGAATGGATTTGATCCGGACAATAGTGTAGAGAATATACGGCCCGGTATTTCCTTCAAATGACGTGAACTTTTCTGTATCAAAGATATAATCCTTTGAAGGCTGGTTGCTCAGGTCGCCATACTTCACGGCAGACAGGGCCACCTGGCCCGCCGTCTTTTCGGCGTCCTCGTCCCTGACGTTCTTGTTGTCGCGGATCTTTTTCGCCATCTCCTCCTCGATCTCATTGAGGAGGGACTCCAACCGCATGACTCCGCCTTCCTTCGTCTTGAAAGGCTTGCCGTTCGGCCCGTTCATGGTACCGAAGCCTGCGAAGTTGAGCTCGGTCTCCGGCTTCACGATTCCCGCCTTCCGGCCCACGCGGAACACCTGCTCAAAATGCATGCCCTGCCGCTTATCCACGACATAGAGAATCTCATCCGGGTCAAAGAGCTCCATCCTCTCCTTAATCGTAGCGATGTCCGTGGTGCTGTAGAGGGATGCGCCGTCGGATTTCAGAATGATGCAGGGCGGCAGCTCCTTCTTGTCCGTCGGGAGCGCCACATCCACGATCAGGGCTCCCTCGTCGAGACGGGCAAGTCCCTGCTCCTTCAGCAGTTCGATGACAGCAGGGATATATTTCTGGGCATCGGACTCTCCCTTCCACAGATCGAAGTGGACATCCAGCCGCTCATAGTTCTTCTTCAGATCCGCGACAGAGACTTCCATGATCTTCTGCCACAGGGCGCGGTACCCCTCGCGTCCTGCCTGCAGATCGTGGGTCGCGGCCAAGGCTTCCTCCCGGTAAGCCTCGTCCTCCTTGGCCTTTGCGGATGCAGTGGGATAGATCTCGCCGAGCTCGATTACGGTAAAGGGAGCTTCCGCCGGGTATTCCTGCACCCCTTCCCGGAAATATGGCAGATCCGGACTGCGGTGGCGCAGCTCCGTGATCACTAGCCCGATCTGCAGGCCCCAGTCCCCCAGATGGATGTCCCCGAGAACTTCATTGCCCACGGCCTTCGCAATGCGCTTGAGGCTCTCACCGATGACCGCCGAGCGCAGATGTCCCACGTGGATAGGCTTTGCGACATTCGGTCCGCCGTAGTCGATGATGATCTTCTTCGGCTCCGTGACCCTCGGGTAATCCGGGCCCTGCGAAGCGGCCATCTCACTCAGATAAGAAG
Organism: uncultured Lachnospiraceae bacterium; assembly: GCA_902803505.1. Lineage (GTDB taxonomy): Bacteria > Bacillota > Clostridia > Lachnospirales > Lachnospiraceae > Chordicoccus. The sequence continues at coordinate 10,243 of CADCQE010000206.1, forward strand.
CAAGAAATGCCGGCTTCACGTTCATATTCAGAAAGCCCGGCGCCACTGCCTCCACGAAAAAGGAGGCCGCCTCCCCGCAATTGGCGGCAACCTCACCGGCAATTGCAATCGGAGCCTTGTGGTACTGCTTTGCAGCCGACATGGCTCCGTTGCACTGGAATTCACACAGATCCGGCCGGTCCGAAGTGCGCACGAGCGCATAAGCGGGGTCATAACCGGCTTTCTCAAAAGCAGCGGAGAGCTCCTCCGCCATAATCAGTGTCAAATCTTTCATTTGCGATCTGTCCTCTCCACAGTGTTTCCCGAGATGCCC